>JADFIM010000072.1 GCA_022566725.1 Planctomycetota bacterium | reverse complement strand
TGACCACCAACCGCACGGACGCTCGGTGGAAGGCCCGGCGGGCGTGGTGTTTGAGGCGTCGGTCGGAGAATTTCGTGGAATCCTGATACAGCCTGATTGTCCGCCCGACGCCGTCTAACTTGGCGAGCGTGTCGAGAATCAGCCGGGGGCTTTGGCCAGTCAGCGAGGCATTCTGGGCGATCCGCTGTCCAATCCCCGCCACGCTGGAGGATCCGCCGATCAGACCCGCCGATTCAGCTTCTCGAACCAGCAGATACCAATGCTCCGGCTGATCGATCGTGCCTACGCCGCGAAGCGGAGGCAGTACCTGGAGCAGTTGCAGCTCCTGCTGAATCTGGGCCAGATCGGCGGCGGTGACCTTGTCCTGGCCAACTTGCGCCCACGTGGCCCGCTGCTGCCCGGCCACTGGCAGCAGACTCTGAAACGCAACTGGGATCAGGAAGGTGATCATCAGCAGCGTCCCGCCGACCGCGAGGATGTACTTGTTGTACTTGCGAAGAAACTTGAACATGCCGAAGGCACCAAGGGATCAAGGCATCAAGGGATCAAGGGGAAAAAGCAAGCCATCAAGGTCATCATACGGTTGGCGGGCGACGCCGTCCCTCGATGCCTGGATGCCTCGATGCCTGGATGCCTCGATGCCTCGATGCCTTTCTTATCGATAGAACTCGACGATCAGGTTCGTGTTGACGTCGAAGGGAATCTCCTCACGCGTGGCCGACGACACAACCTTTATCGAGAGCCCGGCCGGGTTGACCTCGATCCATCCCGGTACGATATGCCCGGCCATGGACTCCATGTTCTCCTTGGCCAGGGGGTGAATCCGTTCCCGTAGCGATACCGTGTCGCCGCGCTGCACACTGTAGCTGGGGCGATCGACCGTGTGGCCGTTGACCTGCACGTGACGGTGCGCGACCATCTGCCGGGCGGCCCAGACCGTTCGGGTAAATCCCGCGCGTCGGACCACGTTGTCCAGGCGCTGCTCAAGCAGTTGCAGCAGCAGTTCCCCGGTGTTGCCCCTGCCCCGCGACGCGAGCTGGATGTAGCGGCGGAACTGCCGCTCCAGCACGCTGTAGTGGAAGCGCAGCTTCTGCTTCTCGTTGAGCCGGATGGCGTAATCACGCAGCCGTCGGCCGCGGTATCCGTGCATGCCCGCCGGCGTCAATTGCCGCTTGGCCGTGTGTTTGGGAATGTCGGCGATGGGTACCCCCACCCGCCGGGAAAGCTTCACTTTGGGACCGAGATATCGAGCCATTGAGGTTGATCCTTGCCCCACCAAGGCATCGCTGGGGGGCCCGGCGCCTGGTAGCGCGTGCGAAACCCTATATGCAATCATGATTCGCCCATTTCGTCAAGCGACCCCGCGAATGACCTGCGTTGCGGGATCGTCAGGCTGGGGAGCTTGCAACGGTGCCACTGGTCGGCCGCGCAGCGGAGAGCAGTGCAGAAGTCAAAAGCACTGTCTGGAAAAGCACGGCTCGCCCTACGGGTCGAGCCGTGGCACCTCTGGCCCCTTTCGGGAGTGGTTGCTAGTGGCGAATGCGTATCTGCGGGCCGAAGATCGCTGGGTGCTGAGGATCACCCCTCAGCGACCTTCCGGCCGCGGCTCGAGCCACGCGACTGCAAACTGGACTAGGCAGCGTTGCGGGCGGACCGGGCGGTCGCGAGACCAATCGCGTCGGTTTCCGGGGAACCGGCGGCTTCGTCGTGGAACTGGGCCAGCACCGCTCGACAGGCTGCCCCGTGCTCTTGAAGCTCCGTACGCTGGAGTGGCGAAAGCGATGATTCGCCGGCGGAGAGCTCCAGGTCGAAGACCTTGGCCGCATCCTCCAAGAGTTCCTGAAGCCGGCCGGTGTGTGGATCGGCCCCAGCCTTGCGAGCGCTTCGCTGATTCAACAGAATCCGGCCGAGCAATCCCCGACACCACGTCTCCGCGACGGCTTTCGGCTCGACGGGCTCCTCGGTCCGGCGGAGTCGTTGCAAGGCTCGCCGAGCCAGGGTCGGTCGGTTGATCATCGCAGCCGCGATCAGGAGCACCATCAGCGCTCCTGCGCGGTAGCCAGAGATCCGTGCGAGCTTCGCCATCCGCAGAGCCGCGGTGTGAAACGCTCCCATGCCGAGCCATGCCTGGCCGGCCCTGGCCAACGCGTCGGGATGGTTGGTGTCGATGGGGTCCAATACCTGGCGAAGTCGTTTCAAGTCCGCGGTTTCCTCCAGAACGTCGATCAGTTCGCACACGATCGCGTCGTCGTCGCTATGCGTCTCGTCCCGATGGGCCTGCAAGAGCGTCTCGGTGGCTTCCAGCAGCCGCCCTTCGGCCCGCAGGACCCGGGCCCCCAGCAGCGCCGTGGGCGTCTGTATCCGCTGCAATACGCCGCGCGCCAGATCGGGACGACTCGCCTCCAGCCAGGCGGCGACCAGCCGGCCCTTGATCCGGTCGCTTGGGCGGCGCTGATCGGCATGCTCAAAGAATTCTGCAGCCCGCTTCGCGTCGCCCGTCTGATGGGCGACTTCCCCGGCCAGCTCCAATGCCCCACTGTGATGCGGCCGCTTGGCGATCACCAGGCCCAGCTCGCGGCCGGCGCGATCGAATTGTCCCTGGGTGTAGAAGCTGCGCGCCCGCAGCAGGCCCAGCGCCGCATCAGTCGGCCGCAGCAGCAGCCCCTGCGCGATCAGAGCGGAGGCCGATTCGATATCGCCCCGCCGAAGCAGCAGCTCGATCTTCAGCTTTCGTGCGCAGAGACTATCAGGCATGGCCGAAAGGGCCCACTCCACAGAGTCATCATCATCGGGTGCAGTTGAACGTGCCGTGCGAAGCAAGCGGGCCGCCATGACCCGATCGACGGTGGGTTGGCCCTGGCCGGCCGCGATGGAGGCGAACTTGTGAGGCGCCCGGGTCATGCGGCTTTCTCGTGCTCGGCGGGCAGCTCGGTGGCGCCGGCCTTGCGCCCGATGGTCGCAATCACCGAGCCCGAATCGTCGGTGGAGATCTCCGGCGTCGGAGCGGGCAGCTCCCCCAGGAGCAGGGCCAGCCCGACGGACATCGGGTTCTCCTTGAGTCCGCGCAGCGCCCAGCGTCGCGCTGCCACGTGATCCCCGAGCAAGATCGACAGGCTCGCCAGTGCATGCAGCGCCGCCGCAGGTTCGCCCAGATCGGGCAAGGCCTGCTCCAGGGCTTTGCCAAGCAATCGGATGGTGGGTAGATGCGGTCGCCGCCGTTGCGCTTCCGTCAATGTCCCGATCGCCGCTTCGAAGGTAATCAGTTCCATGGCCAGAGCATTGACCTGCTCAGGCGAGGGTTCGATGCCCTGGCGAGCGCCGGCCATCCCCAACGATTTGAGAAAGACATCCACGTCCGGCTCTGCACCAACGGTCGCGCAGCAAGCCCGCAGCCGTTGGGCCCACATTTCAGTCTGGTCTTGGCGGCCTCGTTGCACGTTGATCAACAGCAACGCTTGCAGCGTTCGGGGATCTTCGAAATGCTTGAGATTGCGCAGCAGTGCTTGGACCGCAGCGGTATCGTCACCTCGTTGCCATTCGAGCAGCCCCAGCAGGACCCTGGCGTCCAGCGGCGCCGATGCTCGGCCGGACCAGGGGAGCAGGTCGCTATGGGCTTCGGCTTTGGAGCCGAGGTGCAGCAAGCACGCGACGCGCAACAGTCGAAGGGAAGCGGTGCCGGGCGACTGCCCAGTTGGGCACGCGTCAATGATGCCCAGCGCCGTCTCGGGATCACCCTGGGCGAGGCGCAGCCGAGCGATTCGTTCGGAAACCCTCGCATGTCTCGGAGCGAGCCGGGCTGCCGTCCTGGCGAGCCGATCCGCATGGTCCCACATCCCCATGGCCATGGCCTGGTCGATCGCTTTCGTGAGTTGCAGGACAACATTCCGATCGTCGGCCGGTGGTGTCGTGGGGCGACGGCCGCTCTTGGTCGTCGTAGCCCAGCGCCGCAGACCGCCAATGATGGGGGAAAGGATACCGGGCATCGATCGAACTCCCTGTGCGGGGCAAACGACCTGCTTGGGAACATTGGGAGGGTGGGATGTGAGGGCTGAGGGGCCCACACCCCTATGGAGGGTGTAATCGGACGAACCACCCTCGGGGTTGAGGCCGAATACCGGACCCGACGGTCCCGCAACGAGCTGATTAATAGGCCCGGACGTCGCAGGCGGCGCGCCAGTTGAGATAGGAGGTGTTGAGCACTTTGTAGCCTCCGGGCGTGGGGTAGTCGCCTGTGAAGGCCCAATCGCCGCGGTGGTCCGGTGTGGCCGCGCACAGCCCCTGGACGGTCTGGTAGATGATCTCGACACGACCTTTCCAGCGGAGCGACTCCGACCGCACCAGCTGCGCGACCTTCGCCGATAGCTCATCAAGGGTGACGCGGTCGTAGATCGCTGCGACCTGGTTGACCATCTTTTCTTGCGGGTGCTCCGCTTGTGCTAGGCAGCGCTGCTCGACCTCGTCAAGCAACTGCTCCTCACCGCGATCGTGCAGAACGGCGACCGCTGCCTCAAACGCGATGAACCGGCCGAGCTGGCTCATGTCGATCCCGTAGCAATCTGGATACTTGATGGGCGGGGCGGAGCTGACGATGATGATCCGCTTGGGGTTGAGTCGGCTGAGCATGGTGATGATCGATTCGCGAAGCGTGGTTCCCCGCACGATGGAGTCGTCAACGACGACCAGGATCTCGTTGGGCTTCAGCACTCCCCGGGTGATGTCGTAGATGTGCCCCACGAGATCGCGCCGGGCAGCGTCGTGGGCAATGAATGTTCGAAGCCGCTGGTCTTTGTGGGCAACTTTCTCGGTGCGAAGCCGGCCGTCAAGCGATCGCTCCAGGTCGGCGCGGGTAGCGGTTCCCTCTTCAATCCGTCGCCAGAGATCTTCTACCCGGCGGGTGCGAGTCAGCCGGTCGATCTCCTCCACCAGCCCGACGTACGCGGCTTCAGCCGTGTTAGGGATGTAGCTGAACACGGCATCCCCCAGTTCATCGCCCAGCGCCTCCAGCACACGCGGAGCCAGGTTGTAACCCAGGGCCTTGCGCTCTTGATGGATCGCCGGGTCATTGCCGCGGCTGAAATAGATCCGCTCGAACGTGCATTGCCTCAGCGCCAGCGCGCGGGTAAACGGCCGATGGTCGATCTGGCCGTCGCGCTTAACGACCAAGGCGTGGGCGGGGGCGATCGGCTCGATGTCGCTGGGATCAACGTCAAAGACGTTGGCCAGGGCCGCTCGTTCCGAGGCGACGGCGACAACCTCGTCGTTGAGGTAGAAAAACCCCGGGCGAATGCCGGCCGGATCCCGGCACACGAACGCATCGCCGTTGCCCAAGAGTCCCGCGAAAACGTATCCCCCGTCGAAGTCTTCGGATGCCTTGCGGAGGATCCGAATCAGATCGATCTGGCGAGAGGTCTCCCTGGCCAGGGCCTTCCCATCCAGGCCGCGCAGCGACTCCGGGCCCATCGTGGCTCGCAGATAATTATGCTCCCGATCAAGACAATAGCTGATGCGCTCCAGGATCACCTGCGTGTCGGAGTCGCCCACGGGGTTCAATCCGAATTCGACCAGTTGATCGAACAGCTCGTTGGCGTTGGTCATGTTGAAGTTGCCGGCGAGGACGAGATTTCGGCTGGCGGTGTTGTTCGTGCGCAGATAGGGGTGGCAGTTGGCCAGGTCATTGCCGGAGTGCGTCCCATAGCGAAGGTGCCCCAAATACAACTCGCCGAAGAAGTCGCAACGTCGCTTCAATTCATCGTCGCTGAGGTTTTCGAGGTTCTCGTCGCCCAGCGCGTTGACGTCCTCCATGACAATGTCGAAGACGCGCTCGATGGCGTTGTGCTTGTCCGAGCGGACGCGTTTGATGTACTCGACCCCCGGGGGCATGTCGAACTTGACGACCGCGACGCCCGCGCCGTCCTGTCCGCGGTTGTGTTGCTTCTCCATCAGCAGGTACAGCCGGCGCAATCCCCAGGCGGGGTCGCCGTAGCGCTGGCGGTAATAGCTCAGCGGCTGCCGCAACCGCAGCAGAGCCAGACCGCAGTTGTGGCCGATCGCATCACTCATCCAAGCGCAAGGGTAGGCCCGGCAACCGTCCGCTGCAATGGTCGGACTCGGAACCGAGAGGTGTTTCGCGGGCGGGCCTGCCACAAGCCCCACAATGCCATGCGGGGCTCTATTGGGGGAGCACCTCCTGGAAGCTCAATTGGCGCTGCGGTTGGGCCGCCGAGGTCGGGCCACCCCGAGCCCGGCTGATATGCAACAACGGCGTCGGCTGATGCTGGTTGCTGATCGTCAGCCGGTCGAGCAGATGCGGCGCGTGCTGGGCATACAACCTCTGCACGATCCGCGGGTCGTTGCAGTGCCGCGACAGGTGCAGCAGAGCGATGTGACGAAGATCGCTGTGCTCGGCCAATCGAAGCACCGCGTCCAATGCTTGCTCATTAGATAGATGACCAAGACCGCCCATGATCCGCCGCTTGAGCGCTGCCGGCCGAAGGCTGTTCATCTGCATCCGCCGGTCGTAATTGGACTCGATCGCCAGGGCTGATAGGTTGATGAACCGCTGGAAGAATGTTGCCGGCACTCGCCCGAGGTCCGTCGCATACCCGAGCCGGGCGCCGCCGTGGTCGATCACGAAGCCGGTCGTGCCGAGTTGGTCATGTGGAAGCAACACCGGATCGATGACGGTTGCGGCGCCCAGCTTGAAGGCCTCGTCGAAGGGTTCGGCGCTGCGGATCGGCAGTCCCGCTCGTACCGCACGGTCCAGGTGCCGCCGATGAATGTGCCAGGTGGTCTTCAAGGACTCCGCCGGCGCGATCCACCCTGGATGAAAGTGGTCGTAATCGACGTGCGTCAGCAGGATCGCACCGATCTGCCCAAGCGAAACGCCCAGGGGACCGAGTCGAGTTGCGGTCAGTCGTGGAGACAAGCCGGCGTCGATGAGGATGTGCCGCGCCTCGCCGGGAGGATGAAGAATCAGCAGCGAGCAGTTGCCCGCGGAGCCGCTACCGAGAACACTCAATGAAATCGACATCCATGTCTCCCTATTCTGATTTGCGTATTGTACACAATCTATCGGTGCGACCGAGGCGCTATGATCGTATGTTGCGTCGGGTTTCTTTTGTTCACTTGGCCGTGGGTGGAAGCCCGCGGATTCTGCGAAAGCGTTCAACGACGCCGAATGTCTGCGATTGACTCACAACATGCCGCCGGAATCGATCTTGTGGTCCGCGATCTTGGCGCAATGGCCTACGCGGAGTCGCTTGCGATGCAGCGGGACCTCCAGCGGCAGGTGATCGAGGCGAGGACGGGGTCCTGTGCAGGTGGGGTGGGGCATTTGCTGCTGGTCGAGCATGTTCCGCCGGTAATCACCATTAGTCGCCGCAAAGGGGCCCAGCAGCACGTCGTGGCTACCGAGCAGCAGCTTCGCGACGCCGGTGTCGAGGTCGCCCAGACAGACCGCGGCGGTGACGTCACCTACCACGGCCCGGGCCAGCTCGTCGTCTATCCCATCCTCGATCTGAACATCCTTGGCTTGCGGCTGCACGGCTACATGCGGTTTCTGGAGAGGATCGTCATCGACACGCTGGCCGGCTTCGGCGTCAAGGCGCATCGCGATTCATCCGCGACCGGCGTGTGGGTTGGGCGGCAGAAATTGCCGACCGATGCCCACGGACTCCAGTCCGTGGGCTTCCAAGGCGCGCCAAAGATTTGTGCCATGGGCGTCCGCGTTTCGAGATGGGTATCCATGCACGGCTTGGCGCTCAACGTCACGACGAATCTGGATCATTTCAACCTGATCGTGCCCTGCGGACTCGCCGGCCGAAGGGTCACCAGCTTACAACACGAATTGGGTGATCGCTGTCCTGCGATGAGCCTGGTGAAGCGCGTGATCGTCGAGCAATTCAGCCACGGCATCGCACAGCAAACCACATAGCCCCCGGCATGCCGAGGGGCTCTATGTCTCAAGTCGCCACCTACTCCACTTCTAACGCTAGTTCCTGGAGGACGTCGTCCGTGATGTCCAGCGCTTCGGGGTATCGAAGCGCGATGCGGGCGCGGATTGCAGTGTACGCTTGCGCTGGGTTGGTGGCCTGCAATTCGTTGGTTGTCGGAATGAAGCGCAAGACGATGTCGATGTCGCGCCGCTCGGACACCACCTCCACGGCAGCGACGAGATCGCGATAGGCGTCTTCGATGTGCTCGGCGGCGAGTCGGCCTCGCCGGCGGGCCCGCTCCAGTCGCCACCGCTCCCGCTCCTGGACAAGCTGTTGATATGCTCTGGCGACATCCTCGGTCAGGGGATCGTCACGGTCCAGGTCACGGTGCTCCTCCATGAACGCAGCGATGGAAGCGTCAAGTTCTTCGTCGGTGGCTCTGATCTCTTCTGCCAGCTGGTCGCGTTCCTCGGCGTATTGCTCAGCTTCCAGCAACGGCCCGACCGCCTTACCCACGTGGACGAACCCGATGCTGTACGCCCGAGCATGATCACTGTTGCCCCAGCTCAACCGCCCAGCCTGGTTGCGCAGCACAAGCCGATGATCCTTATCGACCAGCGTCAACGCCTCCGCCGGACCGAGTTGGTCGGCCGAGGGGTCGTCAGCGGCCACAGCGTGCCGACCGCCTCCGCCGGTTATCGCAGAGCTGTTTATCCCTAGCAGCAGGGTCAACGTGCCATAGATGACGATTCGTTCACGAGTGTTCATGGGTATCCTCTAGCTAGGGGTTCACGCACCCTTTGCGGCTCGACGCCCCCGTGCCAAGCCCAGCCGCGAAACTAATCACCAGTCACGAATCACAATCATTCCCCCTGTTGCAACACGGCCAGGAACGCTTCCTGAGGGATGCTCACCGAGCCGATCATCTTCATTCGCTTCTTGCCCGCCTTTTGCTTTTCGAGCAGCTTGCGCTTGCGCGTCACATCACCGCCGTAGCACTTGGCGGTCACGTTCTTTCTGACGGCCTTGATGGACTCGCGGGCGATGATTTTGCCGCCGATCGCCGCCTGCAGCGGGATCTCGAACTGATGGCGATCGATCTGCTGCCTGAGCTTCTGCAGGATGGCACGGCTGCGCCGGGTCGCCTGGGAGCGATGACAGATCAGCCCCAGCGCCTCGACCGGCACCTCATTGACCAGAATGTTCACCTTCACCAGTCGATCCGAGCGGTACCCGATTATCTCGTAATCCATCGTGCCGTAGCCGCGCGTGATCGACTTCAGCTTGTCGTAGAAGTCGTAAATGATCTCCGCCAACGGAAGCTCGTAATCGAGGATCAGGCGGGTCTGGGAGACGAACTGTTGACCCTTGGCAAGACCTCGGCGACTGTCGCACAGCTTCATCAGGTCGCCGACACTCTCGTTGGGGCAGATGATCTCCAGCTTTACAATCGGCTCGCGGATGGATTTGATGTTGGAAGGATCGGGCAGGTCGGCGGGATTGTGAATCTCGACAAGCGAGCCGTCTCGTAGTTCGATTTCATAACTCACCGTCGGGGCGGTTTGGACAAGCTGCACCCCGCCTTCGCGCTCCAGCCGCTCCTGGATGATCTCCATGTGCAGCAGCCCCAGGAAGCCGCATCGGAATCCGAATCCCAGCGCATCGGAGTGCGTGGGCTCGTAGGTGAAGCTGGCGTCGTTGAGGCGCAATTTCTCGATCGCCTCCCGTAGGGTCTCATAGTCGCCTTTCTTGCCGGAACCCTCCGACGTGGTGGCTGGATAGAAGTCGCAATAGACCATCTGCTTCGGCTCTTTGTACCCGGCAAGCGGCTCGGCGGCGGGATCGTTGTCGAGCGTGATCGAGTCGCCGATGCGCACATCAGCCAGCGCGCGGATCGACGCCACCATGTAGCCGACCTCGGCGTGGTCGAGTCGGTCGAGCTTGACGGGCGCGGGCGTGTATCGGCCGAGCTCGTTGATGGTGTACCGCCTTCCGGTGCCCATCATGCGGATCTTGTCGCCGACGCGAAGCGAGCCGTCGAAGACGCGGAAATAGATAATGACGCCGCGATAATCGTCATAGTGGCTGTCGAAGATGAGGGCCCGGGTCTGATCGATCTGCGGCGGCTCTGGGGCGGGCAGCTTCTCACAGATGCGATCGAGCAGCGCCGCCACCCCTTCGCCCGTCTTGGCCGAGCAGTACAGACACTCTTCAGCGGGTAGGCCCAGCACCTGCTCGATCTCCATAGCAACCTCTTGCGGCCGGGCGGAAGGCAGATCAATCTTGTTGATGACGGGTATCAGCTCCAGGTTGTTCTCCACGGCCAGATAGGCGTTGGCCACGGTCTGGGCCTCGACGCCTTGAGAGGCGTCCACCACCAGCAGCGCTCCTTCGCATGCCGTCAACGCTCGCGAAACCTCGTAGGAGAAATCCACGTGGCCGGGGGTGTCGATGAAGTTGAGCTGATATTCCTCGCCGTGATAGGTGTGGTGCACGGTGACCGCGGAGGCCTTGATAGTGATTCCTCGCTCGCGCTCCAGGTCCATCGTGTCCAGGAGTTGCTCGCGGGCATCGCGCTGCGAGACTGCTTCCGTCAGTTGCAGCAGCCGGTCGGCCAGGGTGCTCTTGCCGTGGTCGATGTGGGCGATGATGGAGAAGTTGCGTATGGGCACGGAAGGCTTGAGGCTTGGAGATTTGTACTCCGGGAATCTTAGCGAGCCGCGGCGTCCCCGCCAGCGGTCTCGTTCGACCGGCAACAGCGGTCATTCGTGAAATGGAGGAACGCGCCAAGGCCCCAAGAGCCGCTCGCGAGGACGCGGCGGCTCGCTGGCTAGTCGCGCACGCTCGACTCGTCGTGTGCACCGTCCGCCATCGGTTCGCGCTTGGCCCCGCACTCGGGGCACCGCTTCACGTCCTCGAGCCCGCGCAGCGAGTATCCGCACTTGATGCAGACCTCCCAACCGACATCTCGCATCGCTCTTCGCAAATGAGGTCCATAGATGTTTCTCCACACCCACAGCGTTGTCACCATCTGCGCTACGAAATACGCAAGAACCGCGAGATTCACGATGAGCATCATGTGTTTGATCGGACCCGTCGGGCCGATCAAGAGCGGCCCGGCGCTCTGCCAGACAACCATCAAAATGAGCATCGGCACCATCTGGACGCCAAGGAACGCCGCAACACGCAACGGGTGTCGCAGGAAATCCAC
>JADFIM010000071.1 GCA_022566725.1 Planctomycetota bacterium | reverse complement strand
AATTAAAATCCGTCAGATCGCAGATGACCCTCGTTGTTCCATCCTCCGCGTCGATGCAGTATATGATTCCGGTGATCTCGAAGAGGTAGACCTCGCTCCCGTCAGCCGAAATAGCTAGCGGCATCGGAACACCAGATTCGCCGGAGAACCCGGAGGCGAGGATGCGCAACGAGGACGCATCGCCGTGGAGAAAAAGACGATCATTCTCTACGAGACCGAAGCGGAGATCAACGGACGGGAAACGGAGCTGTTCATCTTCCCGACGGGAAGAGTCCACGAACAAGTGCAGGACGACGATGATGGCCACGACGATTACGACCACGGCGGCCACGATCAGGGCGATCACGGACACGGCGGGCATGACCACGATCACGACGATGATCATGACCGCGATGACGATGATTGAGTCGCTGGCACGCCGATGATGCAGTGAATCCGGATTGCGAGCGGGTCCGATCCCACCGAAAGCGGGATGGGAAGCGGACGACGTGTACCATTCCGCAGGCACGCGAGATTCGCATTTGCGAGGGGGTGCCGCAACGAGTCGTCCGGCGGATGGATCCCGCTCTCTCTTGCGCAGTGTGCCGTCATGCTGACATGCTTCGGATTCGATGGCGTATTCCGATCGTCGCGCCCGTCAGGACAAACAACGCCAAGGCAATAAGCCCCCACAGCGACGTCGTCGGCACGGGAGGAGGAACGATTTCGATTTCGCCTGAAATTTCGCCGCTCACGAAGTCATCTGTATGAATGTTGACGTAGAACAGGCCGTCCGACAAATCCTGCTGCTGCTGGGCAAGCTGTTGGAGCTGCTCGGCGAGATCATTGAGCTGCTGGGCGAGCTGGCGCTTCTGCTGGTCGTTCAACTCGCCGTTACGAACCTCGGCCAGGAGCTTCGCCAGCGCCTCCTGAGCCGCCTGGAAGTCGCCTGCGGCCAGGGCGTCGGCAAGATCCTTGGCCGGTCCGTCCTGGGGCGATCGCAGTTGCTTGAGCGCCTGTCGGATCGCCTCAGCGGTCATGCCCTTGGGGCCGTTGATGATCTCATCGAGGCGCTTGTTGAGGTCGGTCAGCTTCTTGATTGCATCACGTTTGACGTCCTGGCGGCTCTTGAACGCGTCAGGATCGGTGCCCTCCTTGGTCAGCTCGCCGAGCAGATCCGAGAGCTCGTCGCGCAGCTGGGGACTCTCCTCGATGGGCTTGATCACGGCCTCGATCGCCTCGTCGCGCTCTTGCCACGTCTGCGCGACGGCCGGGTCCTGCGCGGGATCGTCAGCCGCAAAGAGGTCAAGCGGCTCAACGAACGACACCACGATCGCTAACAAGATCGCCAGCGGACTGAGCCACCACCGCCGAGGCGACGTGACGGCGAACCGCCGGCGAACCTCCTCGTGAACCCTGGGCTCGCGGGCGGCGTGAACCGCGTCTTGGATCGCGGCCCGGGCAAACGCATCCTGACGATCCCGACAGTGCAATGCGGTGGACAGCTTCTCGCGCAGATCCAGCCGATGATCCACCTCGACGGCCACCTGGATGGCGCTGCGCCGAGAAACGAACCACCACCGGCCGGCGACGATCAACCCCGCCGCGGTAACGGCGGGCATCACCCATCGCCACGGCACGAACGTCGCCGCGCCGAGGCGTTCGACCAGCAGCAGCACGACCACCGCGAACCCCAACACGACGATCACCAGGTGGGCCCGGCCCAGCAATGAGCTCAGCTCGAGCCGGCGGGAGGCAATCCTCAATACTGACCTGATCTCGTTCATCTCACATCAGCTCGCCAAGGTGCCATGTACTGCGCCCCCATGTCCCGATTCGGGCTTCCAAGGCCTCCCTTTCATCGGTCTGACGCCGCAGGGCTTGTGAGGTTCACATCATACGCCGCCGATCAAGCGGTGGAACCCGAAGATCCAATCAACCGTCACAGGCCCATGATCCTATCCTTACTTCTACGGCCTCGGCGGTAAAGATGATCTGCCTGTTAGGGAAAGATTCCAGATGTTCGGGCCTCGTCGCCGGAGGATTATCGCACTTGCGGCTGCTCAGCCTAGTGCAGCGACGACCGCGGTCCGCGCCTCGTCGATACCCATCGTGACGCGGGCCCCGGCCGCATGGCCGTGTCCGCCGCCGCCGAACCGTTGGGCGAGCACATTCATATCCACGTCCACATCGTGATCGGCGCCGTTCACTGGCGGCTTGGAACGAAAGCTCATCTTTGTCTGGTTCCGCTCGGTTTCAACCAATAAGATTGACACCCGCACGGCTCTCACCGACATCGGTGTGTTGACCAGCTCGGGAATATCCTCCACGTCCCCGCCCGTCGCCTGGAAATCTTCTCGACCCAGCGTCATGATGGCGACGGCGCCATCTCGTACATACTGCATGGATGCCAGAGCGCGGGCCTGCAACGCCAGGCGCTGTGGTCGAAACCTCTCCTCGATGATCTGGTAAAGCCGTGTCTTGTCCACACCCAGCTCCAGGAGCCGCGCCGCCAATCGCATGGCTCGCCCATCGGCGCTGGAAAAGCGAAACCAGCCGGTGTCGGTCGCGAGCCCGACGAAAAGAGCCTCGGCGACGCCGCCGACCCCTGGGGTGATTTCGCACCCCATTGCTTCAAGCAGCGGCACCAAGAGTTGCGTCGTTGATGCCGCTTGGGGATCGACGAGCCGCATTGCCGCGAGGTCATCGCCCTTGGCGTGGTGGTCAATACCAACGATAATCTCCCGGCGAGTGCGCAGCCACCCCGCCAGCGGCCCCAGCTGCGACCACGACCCGGTGTCCAGCACCACCACCAGGTCGTACTCATTTCCCGGCGGCTGATCCTCAACCAAATGGATCGGAGTGTCGGCGATAATTTCTCGGAGCCTCGGCTCCACGGGCCCCATGAGAAAGATGTCGGCGCAGCGCCCCCGGGACTGCATTGCCCGCGCAATCGCCAATGCGGCGCCCAGCCCATCGCCATCGGGCTTGATGTGAGTCGTCAGCAGGATTCGGCGGGCGGCTTCGATGCGCCCGGCAATCTGCTCAACGCTGGCATTGGAGCTGTACTCGCTCATATTCCGCTCAACTTCGAGCCCAACACGATCACTCCCGCCCATCGCTAACCCCTAACTACTAACTCCTAGCCCCTGACCCCTGACCCCTGACCCCTGCCTCCTGACCCCTGACTCCTGAATGCTCTCAATATCGCGATGAAGCTGATCGACCAATGACTCTACTCGCTGGTAAGCGATCTGATCGCGTATCCAATCGTGGAATTGCAGGCGAATCGTCCAGCCATAGTCATCGAGCTTCCCCTGGTAGCCGATCAAATGGACTTCGCACACGCAGGGGTTCTCGCCAAAGGTTGGTTTGGTCCCCACGCTGATGGCGGCCCGATACGCTCGACCGTCGGGGCCGATCGCACTACCAGAGTAAATCCCCTCAGCCGGTAGAAGATACTCCCCGTGGTCGATATTGGCGGTAGGCACGCCCAGCGTACCACCGCCACGCCGATCGCCCCCAACGACCTCACCGCATAACTCATACGGCCGGCCGAGCATCAGGGCCGCATCGCGGACCCGGCCATGCGCCACCAGCCAGCGAACCAGTGAGCTGCTTACCTCGGCCATGGTGTGATCCGACAGCGCCGCCTGCACTGCATCGATGATGACGGCTCGGTATCCGTGCGACTTCTGAAGCTCCTGGAGCGTGGCGGTCGATCCGGCTCGACCCCGCCCGAAGCGGAAGTCAGCCCCTTCCACGATCACGCCGGGCGTGTACTGCTTCACGACCCACGTCACGAACGTCTCCGGCGATTGGTTGAGAAACTCATTGGTCGGCCGCAGCGCCGCCACCTCATCTGCGCCCGCCTGTGTCAACCATTCGCGGCGCTGTTGGAAGCTGGACAATCGTTTCGGGGCGGCGTTCGGCCGAAGCACGCACAGCGGATGCGGATCGAATGACAGCGCAATCACAGTGCCTTGTTGCCCGACAGCCGAACGCGCCGCCTTGATCAATTCCGCGTGACCAAGATGCACGCCGTCGAACGAGCCGATCGTAATCGCTCTGGACCCCGACATAAGCGTTCACCATAGGCACGCCACCCGCCCCGGCCAAGGGGCGATCATGCTTACGCCTACGGAAAAAACCTCTCGATCAGCGTCATCCTGCTCCGCTGACCCGCTACCGATAAAGCCCAGGGAAAGCTTTCCCTGGGCTTTCTTGCGATGAACATCGCGCTGACGGATACTCCCTCTGTGTTCCCCTGGAACAACTGGTACCACTGCACCGGGAACACCTACGGGACTTGGATTCCGGGGGATCACCGCGGCTGGCGATCACGCAGACATCGCGTTCATGTGCAAGGCGATTACAAGAGCCCCCCGCCGACGGGCGAACATGACAAGCTTCACGAACAATCCAAGCGAAGCATGAAGAGGAATCCGGTGTATCTTGATCCTGTAGCACAACGCATCGCCTGCGACGCGATCGTTGACAAGCTGGTCGAAAAGGATATCGAGATTGCGGCGTGTGCGGTCGATGACCATCACTTCCATGTGATCGGGCGATTCGATGATCGTCGGCCGCGACACTGGATCGGCCTGGCGAAGAAGAACAGCGCCTGGGCCGTGCGATCGGCGGGCTTGACCGGGCAGGGCGGAATCTGGGCAGTGCGCGGGCAATGCAAACCGATCACCGATGAGGCTCATTTCCGTGCGGCGGTGACGTATGTCCTGGGACACGGAAGACGCGGCGCAGCGGTGCGGCGCGGACAACCGTCCTTGAATCCCTAAAGCCCAGGGAAAGCTTTCCCTGGGCTTTCCCTGGGCTTTCGGTGTACAGCCGCGTCTGCTCCCTCCGTCGCGCCGCCGTGGATCGGCGCGTCAAATGCCTGCACAGGCCAATGCGACCACGTATCCCAGCAGCAGGGCCAGTGGCAGTGTCGCCACCCACGCCCCGACGATCTGCCCCACCACGTTCCAATTCGCCTTGCCCGTCCACAAGCCGATGCCGAAGATCGCTCCGGTGGAGATGTGGGTGGTCGAGACCGGCGATCCGATCACCGACGCCCCGATGACCAGTGAGCTGGCGACGATGTTGGCTACAAAGCCCTGGCCGTGATTCATCTGAGTGATCCGCGTGCCCAGCGTGGCGGCGATCCTGCCCGAATGAAGCAGCCCGCCGGCGGCCATGACGACAGCGATGAGCAACAGTGAGGTCGTCGCTCCGAGCCCCGACCAAGCCGCGCCCACCAGAATCGCCATGATCTTCGGCGTGTCGTTGAGCCCCCGGGCAAACCCCAGCGCCGCCGCCGAGGTCAGGTGCAGGCAGTCTAGGATCCGCTGCGCCGAGATGCCCACCACCGAGCCCTCGTACCGCCGTTGGCATTGTCCAGCTTGATCGGCGGTCAGGACAACTCCCGTGCGGGCCACGACCATCTCACCCCGGCCGGTCACCGCCACCGGCTCGATTCGTTCGGCGATGCACACACAACTGACCTCGTCGATGCCGAGGCGCCTCCGGGCGGTGCGTGCGATGGGATAGATCACTGCCGCCACTGCCGCGGCCAGGGCTGGCGTGACCAACAAAGGGAAGACGAACTTTCCGGCCAGACCCGACCACAGCAGTTGGGTCGGGGCGACCGCCAAACCCGCCCCCACCAGACCGCCGATCATCGCGTGGGTGGTGGAGACAGGCATACCCAATCGCGTGGCCAGCAGCACCGTTGCCGTGGCAGCCAGCCCCACCGCCAGTAGGAAT
Organism: Planctomycetota bacterium; assembly: GCA_022566725.1. GTDB lineage: Bacteria > Planctomycetota > Phycisphaerae > Phycisphaerales > SM1A02 > JADFFQ01. The sequence continues at coordinate 5,461 of JADFIM010000071.1, read as the reverse complement.
CGCGGGTCCGCCACCGTCGCCTCCGGGACCAGCCCTTCGCCGCTGAAGGCCTTCAGCAGCGCCCCGGCCAGGAACACCGACGCGATCGAGCCGGCGAGCTGAGCCGCCGTCGCCAGCCGCAGCGCCGCCCGGTAACTCAGCGTGGAAGAGCCATAGACCGTCGCCACCGCCTTGAAGTTGTCGTTGGCGCCGTTGGCATAGCTCAGCAGCAGCGCGGCCAGAATCAGTAATACGACCGTCATCGCCGACCCAACCTTGATGATCCAACCAATGTTCCCCCCTTGCCAACCCGGCCGACAACGCAGTCGACTCAGCGCTCAAGCAACTCCGCCGATGCGTCGATCGTATCGCAATGAGCGTTTCCGCGATCTCAAGCCCGGGGTTCACAGCGATCGCCGCCGGGCTGCGCGGCGAGATGAAGGCGAAACAGTTCAGCCAGGCCCTCGCGACCTTCGGCCTGCTCGATGATTCGTTGGCCAAGGCCCTCCAGGCCCTCGAAGACCAATCACGGGCCGTTCGCCAGGCCGGCGTAGCCAGGCTGCAAGTTGATCAACTCGGCGTGTTGTTCGACGCCCTGGCGTAGCGGCGCGCCGAACGCGCAGCAGCGAGCGCCACAGCGATAAGAAAGAAACGACTCCCGACCCCCCTTCTTCCGTTCCCCTTCTTCCGTTCATGGCTGTTGCGCGAAAAGAAGTGGTAACTGTCCCGACTTTTCCCCGACTTTTCCCCGGACGGTGACCCGAGAGAGTTCACGAGTGGCTATCCCCAATTGGCCAGCAAAATGAGCAAGTCGATAATCCCTACATGTCCGTAACCGTCGAGGTCGGCAGGGCATCCGTTGCACGGCCCCCATTCACTGAGCAAACTCAGCAAGTCCAGAATGCCGACCTGACAATCGCCGTCAAGATCACCGACAGGCCCACCGACAGCCGTCAGCACAAGTGCCACAACATCTCCGGAGGTATTATGTCCAAGCGCAGTAATTTGGCCCGCGCTGTTGATCGCCGCTGCGGCTGTAACCTCGACCGCAGACTCAGGGGGGATCAAGCTATTCAAGTCAAGCAAGAGCCCGTTGTACCAGATGATCCCCGCTGAGGCAGCACCAGGGCCCCACGCGGAGCCAATGATCATTTCCGTGTCGGTAACGTCGCTCGCCCCGCTCCGCAAGAACCCAGGGAGTGTGCCGAGTTCGATGACTTCGCCGGTTATCCATAGAAGGGCGCGCGTGCTGCCGAACATAGTCCCGTCATCGAGTTGCGCCGCGCCGACGACCCACCTGCCGTTTGGGCTGATGCCATGCGCTCGTCCAGAAAACATATCGCGAGGGTTGGCGAGTGGGATCACCTGCCCTGAATCCCAAATGTAGGCTTGTCCATCTTGCAAGAATCCCTTGCCCATCCAACCCACCACCTTGCCCTTTTTGATGTCGTTGGCGCGGCTTGAGGGTGTGCCGAGGTCTGGACCGAGGTCGGTCATGACGCCCCCCTCGTACACGAACCCGTGGAGCGGCCCCGTGTTAAAGTTGGCCCAGTACCCGACCACTTGGCCTTGATCGATGGCGGCCCCGAAGCTGTCGGTCCCCTTGGGCGGAATGCCCAGTTCGATGGGCTGGGCGTCCAGGGTCTCCCACATGGCCGCCACGTTCCACTCGTTCTTGCCGTTGGGGCCGAACTCCTGGTAGGTGAGCGTCCCGGCGATGGTCCCGTTCTCATCGATATCCGCCGCCGCGGCGCCCACACTGTCCGGCGGGCGGTCAAGCGTCACAAACCCGGTGGATTCGCTCCAGTAAAAGGCCTCGCTGGGACCGATGACGCAGGAGTTGTACGACCCAACGACCGCGCCATCCTCGGTGATTCCCCTGCCGAAGGTCGGCGGGAACCCGAAGATGGGGCACCAGGGCCCTTGGATCACGGCCGTTACTTCGTAGGCGCAGGGGATTTGCGCGTGTCCCGCAGCGGTCACCAGCAGGATTGCCAGGGTGGTTGGAATCACTGAACCCAAATGTCTTGCGAACAGGGTAAGCATGGATTCTTGACCTCCTTAGGTATATATGCCGCTGGGGCGTCGATCTTGCGCGAAGATGTGAAAAAAACTTCGAGATCAGCGATCCGGCCGGGACGCTGCAAGAAATGCGATGGATCGCGTCCGTGTTGGCCGTCTTGATTAGTGTGCCACGTCGGCGGCAAAAGTCAATCTCCCTCTTTCCTAGATTCTCATACTTTTCAACGTGTACGGGCGTTGGCGGGGGCGGATCGAGCAGGGGCGTAGCCCGGGCTGGGGACCCGCCTGCGGCGGGCTTGGTTGGTCGACGCAGCTGTGCAAAGCCGGCGATGGCATCGCCGGCTTTACAAGGAGCGAGGATACGGCGGCTCGGTGGAAACAGAGGATGGTCCGCAAAGCGGATCTGAAGGGTGAGCGGTGTCGGGATGTTGAGAGCCGGGTCCGCCGCGGCGGATCGGCCCGGTGGACGCTCGCATGCGGAAGGCATTTGCAATTCGGTGGTCACCCGGCTTGACACAAGCCGGCTCGCTTTCAGACGGGATGGTCCGCACAGCGGACCCTACGAGTCGGTGCGCGACGATCGCGTCAACGCCGTGCGTCGGAGAAGACCGCGACCACCGGTCGCGGCTTTCCATGAAGAAGCGGTTGACGGCGCGCGATCAGGTCGTCTGCCGATCGCTGGTCGTGCGCTGTTCGATGCGCTTCTCGGGGACCGTTTGGACGATGCGGTTGACGAAAATGCTCGGTGTATGGATGTGTTCGGGGTTGAGCCGGCCTGTCTCAACGATCTGTTCAACTTCAGCGACGGTGATCTTGCCACAGGCGGCGATCATGGGGTTGAAGTTGCGAGCGGTCCGGCGATAGATGAGGTTGCCGGCGTGGTCGGCCTGATAGGCTTTGACGAGGGAGAGGTCGGCGACGATTGAGCGTTCGAGGATGTAGGTTTGGCCGTCGAACTGCCTTTGTTCCTTTCCCTTGGCGATAATGGTGCCGACGCCGGTGGGGGTATAGAAGCCGGGGATGCCCGCGCCGCCGGCCCGCAGCCGTTCCGCCAACGTGCCTTGGGGGCAGAACTCAACCTCCAGCTCGCCGGCGATGAATTGCCGCTCGAACTCGTCATTCTCACCGACGTAGGAGCTGACCATCTTCTTGACTTGCCGGGATTGCAGCAACAGCCCGAGTCCCCAATCGTCAACGCCGGCGTTGTTGGAGATCACCGTCAGGTCGCGTACGTTTGAGTCGCCCACGGCGATGATGAGTTGCTCGGGGATTCCGCAGAGGCCGAAGCCTCCGGCCGCGATGGTCATGCCATCGAACAGCAACCCATCCAGAGCGGCCGCGGGGGTGTCGTAAACTTTCTGGGCCACTTGGGAATGCCTCGGCAGCGCGTGCGGGAGACGCACAGTGTACCGCCTGCTCGCTCGATGAGCCAGTTCGCTGGTGTACAGCTGTGGGGCAGCGCAAAGGCAACTGAGCCGGCAGGGGCTACCTACGAATACCGCAGCCACTTGAGCAGCTCAAGCGGCGACGGCGGTTTGCCGTACATGAGGACTCCGATACGGAAGACCTTGGCGGCCATCCAGATCATGCCGAGCACGCAGATGTAGCCCCAAATGATCGAAACCGGATACTGCCACATCGGCATCGGCTCTTCCGCGACGTGGCGAAGAATCATCGCGAACGGAATCATCGGGGGAATGAAGCTGCAAACCGTGGCGACCGTGCCGTTGGGCGCCTGTGTGATCGGCATCCACAACATCCACGGGATCATCAGCAGCAGCATGACCGGCGTCATCAGCGTGTTCGCCTCGCGTATGTCGCTGACAGCGCTGCCCACCGCAGCCATGATCGAGGCGATCATGAAATATGCCATGAAATAGAACACGCCGAGGTACACCAGATCCATCGTGCTGATGAACTGGGTGAAACGCTCCATCATGATCAGGGCGAAGATTCCGGCCGACGAATAGATGAGCACGATCAAGAGGCCGACACCGCCATGGCCGAGAATCTTTCCCGTCATGAGTTGGAGTGGGCTGACCGCGCTGAGCAACACCTCCATCACGCGATTGGACTTCTCCTCGATGGTGGTCATCAGGAGATGTTGGCCTGAGGTGAGCGTGCCGATCCAGATCAGCATCATAAAGGCCATGGGAATGATGACCTGCGCGAGCTTACGTGTTCCAGCCGAGGCATCCATCTCTTGGTCGCCCTGGAGCATGCGTTTCGTATCGGCCCTGGGGCGCTTGAGCATGGCGAGGACGCTTTCGGGGTCCTGGCCGGTGCGCTGGGCTCGGACGCGCACGACGGATGCGCCAAGTCGTCGCTCGATCAAGCTCACATGGTCGCTGTCGAGATCCTCCGAAACGAACAATTGGAATCTTGGCCGGCCACCTTGCTCGGGAGGTGTGCCGAGAACCTCAGGCCCGATCACCGCTACCGCAAGCAGATCGTCGTCGCGAACACGTTGCTTGAGCGTCACCAGCGATGCGTCGGTATCCCCTTGGACCCGCTCGATCGTGATGATCACCTCACCCCGGGCTGCCTTTGGCAGTGCGCCGGGTGTGCTCATGGGGCTCGATGGGATCGATCCAGTACCCATCGCTTCGGTGGCGCTTTCTACAAGTTCTCGCTGTTGTCGCTCTTCGTCGCGTCGGATCTTCTCTTGGTCGAATTCGATCTGCGCCGCTGCGGACAGTTCACCCGTGGGATCGACGATCGCCACCGTTCCAACGATCGGGGGTTCCTGATGTGTGGTCATCATTAGGCCGGCAATCGCCCCGATAGCGATAACCAGTACCGGTATGCCGAGCACCGCCAGCAGAAAGATCTTGCGCATGACCGTCTGCTTGAATTCGCGCCAGGCGATGGCCGCGATCTTAGACATGACTCAGCTCCTCGCGGGCAAGCTCGGCTGCGCCTGAGCCGACGTCGTCCTGCACGACCTGGATGAAAACCTCATCGAGGCTGAGTCGGCGTAGTTCCACGGATCGCATCGGACGTTGCGACAGAACACGCTGCATGATCATCTGCGGGTCAGCTGAGCTCTCAAGTTCCAATTCAAACGCAGCTGAGTGGGGGAGTCTTCGCACCGCTTGTACGCCCGCGATTCGGTCGCTGAGCACTTCGCCATCGACCGGCTCGGCGATGATCGTCCTTGGGTCGAATCGTTGTCGAATCTCCTGGAGCGTGGCGTCGAGAATCTTCGCGCCCTTGTTGATCAAGAATATACGATCACAGATGAGCTCTGCCTGGTGCAGCACGTGTGTCGAGAAGATGATCGTCGTGCCGTGGCCCTGCAGCTCGCGAATGAGTTGGTTCAGCAGCTTGGTGTTGACGGGATCGAGTCCGGAGAACGGCTCGTCGAGGATGAGCAACTCAGGCTCGTGGAGAATGGCGGCAAGGAATTGCACCTTCTGCTGCATGCCCTTGGACAGCTCCTCGCACTTCTTGCGGTACA
>JADFIM010000258.1 GCA_022566725.1 Planctomycetota bacterium | reverse complement strand
GGGGCGGCGACGCAATCTCAGCGTCGATCCCCAGACAGGTCAGACTATCCTGCTCGATGATCGCTCGAATCGAAGCCCGGGGGATGGACGGCAACTGCGTTCCGTGGCTGTAGGCGTTGAGCGTGTACAGCGCCTCGATCGTCTTGGCGGGAGTGTTGTACGGGAAGCCGGAACCGAACAGCAGCTTGTTCATGACGCCGTAGCTCGAAGCGCTCAGCAGCGTGTTGTACAGTTGCCAGGGGTGCGAAGCAACGCCGGAGATGTCCGCATAGACATGCTCATGCTTGCCCACAAGCAGCAGCGTCTCGTCGATCCAGGGATGTCCGACCTCGCTGATGACGATGGGAAGCATCGGGAACGCGCGGGCAATCTCATCCCATGGCGCCGGTCGGGCAAACTCCAACACCGCGTCGGCTGTGAGCGCCTCCTGAAGCGTTACGAACAACGGAAGACCAAGATCAGCACACCGTTCGTAGATTGGCATTGCGGCCGAGTGCGCCGGATGGAAGCCCTGAGAAACAGGCGAGACTGCCACCCCGACCAGTCCGAGGCTGACCGCGACTTCGATCTGATCCAGGCTATCGGCGCTCATCGGATCAATCCCGGCGACCCCGACTCGCCTAAACGGGTTCTTCGCCACGAATTCGGCAATGAACTCATTGGGTATTCGAGCGCCGAGACGATCGGCCCGAAATCCCAGGACCACCGCGCCGGCGACGCAGGCCGTAGCCCGCACGTGTGCCGCCGGGCTGCCGTCAATTGGTGTGCCGCCTTGGGCGTTCAGTCTCCGGACTCGCTTGGCCACCTCGTTACCAAGCTGGTCGAGATTCGCCCAAACGTGGGTATGCAGGTCGATGATCATGGTTGGAAGCCCGGCCGCCCCGGATCAAGGCTGCATCTTACCTCTCTACTCGGTCAGGGCACAACCAAGCCGACAGAATCCGCCAGGCCCGGGCTTTTGGTGACGCCCATGCCGGGCTTCGGATTCCAACCCAGTCGTCTCCGTTGTCAATAGCCGGGTTTCTGCCTCCACAGGGCCCCGGAGGCCACACCTATGGTGAGGATGGCAGATATGGGGCCGCCTCCTGTTGGAACCGGCTGCGGAACTTGCGGAACTCTGGGTTGTCTTGGGTCCAGCGGTAGCGGCCCTCCAGCAGGCGTCGAACGTTCTGCATCCGCGATTCCGGGTGCGGATGCGTGGAGAGCAACTCCGGCTGGCGCGGTCCTCGGCCCGCCTCCGCCAGAATCTCAAGCACCTCGAGCATTGCGTGGGGGTCGTACCCGGACCGAGCCATGTATTTGAGGCCTTGCTCATCGGCCTCGCCCTCCTGGTCGCGATTGAACTTCAACAGCGTTCCGGCGCTGACCAAGCGTGCGGCGAGAAGCGCGAGGTCCGAGTCCGTACTCTGAACCGCGACGCCGAGCCCCAAGTTCGCCACGATGACCTGACTGAGACGCTCGTCCACATGCCGGCCGGTCACATGACCGATCTCATGCCCCAGCACGCCCGCGACCTGAGCTTCGTCGGTGAACTGTTGCAGCAGCCCCCGGCTGATGAATACCCGGCCGCCCGGCAGGGCGAACGCATTGATGACATCCGAATCAAGAACCGTGAACCTCCACTGGATGTTCGCGTAGGCCGGCTCGGTGTGACTCGCGAGCCGTTGACCAACCCGATCGACGTAGCCTCTCAACTGTAACGAATCCACCTCGCCGCCGTACTGTTGGGTCATTTCAGGTTCGGCTGCCTCGCCCATCGCTGCAATCTGTGCCGAGGAAACAAGGATCAACTGACTGCGCCCGGTAGCCGGGTTCGTGCTGCAACCGCTCAGACCGCAAAGGACGAGTATCACAGTTGGGAATTTCGCGCGACGCATGACGACCTCCATCTTCATATATTCGGCTGTCGGGTATGATCTCCCGCTCAATGGCCCACGAATACCCATCATCCTCCGATGTCGCGTGGTCCGCAAGCGACTTGGCGAGCGATCCTCATCAGGCGGCGGACAAGGCGATACGAGTTCAGCGGATGTTCGGGGCGATCGCCCATCGCTACGACTTGAACAACCGCATCCACTCCTTGGGGCGCGATCAAGCCTGGCGGCGAAGGGCAGTGTGGTTGTGTGGGGTGCGCCCCACTGATCACGTGCTGGATGCCGCCTGCGGGACGGGCGACCTGGCCGAGGCGTTCGCTGTGGCTGGGGCGGCCTCGGTGGTCGGTGTGGATTTCACCGACGAGATGCTGAAGATCGCCCGGCGCAAGGCCGCACGAACGCGCCGCCCGCCGGGGACCACCAACCCGAGATATACCCTCGCTGACGTTACGAGATTGCCGTTTGCCGACGCAAGCTTCGACATCGTGTCGATCGCGTTCGGCATCCGCAACGTCGCGGAGCCGGACCGCGTACTCGGTGAGTTCCATCGGACGCTTCGCCCGGCGGGGCGCCTGATCATCCTCGAGTTCAGTCAGCCGACCAACCGCATGCTGCGCGCCGTCAACGGCGTGTACTGCGAACACATCATGCCCCTGACTGCGGCGCTGATTGCCGGAGACCGCTGCGGCGCCTACCGCTATCTTCCGAAGTCGATCGCCACGTTTGCGGACCGCGAGCAGCTCCTGGCCATGATGCTCAACGCCGGCTTCGTCTCCATCACGCAGCATCCGATGACTTTCGGCGTGTGTGTGGGATACCTAGGGCACGTCGCAAGTTAGGCTCACAGGCGACTGCGCCTTGGGCGGGTCGGATTATCGGTCTGCCGGCTCAGATCGGCAGGAGAGCGCCTTGGTCACGTCCGATAGGGATCGCTCGGCCGGCACGCGACCAAATGTCCAGCGACCGGGGGAGACCACTCGATGACTCTCTTCACGGCCGGTAGGCTGCGCGCCCGGCGGACGCCTTAGCGAACGGCCCGACAGACCCAAACCACATCGCAACG
>JADFIM010000070.1 GCA_022566725.1 Planctomycetota bacterium | reverse complement strand
AAAGATCCCTCGCGTAGTGTCGTGTGGTGCGCCATAACGAGTTGTCGGTGTCGAGACGATCGAGAGCCGTCAGGTCAGTACTTTGAAGCTGCACGTGTTCTCGCCCATCCGGCGTTATTATGGAGTATCGCATCATGAAGTTGCCTGCATTGAACATCAAGCCCACAATCATGCTACTTACTTTGTGTATCGCAGTGGTCGGCCCATTCGGCTGTGTTCGCCCTTCGATTCGCACGATGCCGGGACCAGAGAATCCCGCACTCATTAGTGGCTTGCAAGGCTACATCGTCATTGACCGCTCTATAGGGGGAATCGTCGGCGAAGCCCTCCCGGCGCTACAAGAACTTGTAATCAGGCATACGGGCCCGGAGATCGGCACGGTACATAGCGTAAGTGGCCCGGACTCCCTCGGTCGTGTGGCTTTTATCGAAAACCACTACATCGAGAAGCGCCATCTCGTGAAGGTCATGCGGATCGATGGCTCCGGTGAGGAGGTAGTGGTCGAGCGGCCTGGCGATACGCTCTGGAGTAAGGAGATCGGAGATCATCTTGCGTTGGCTCCGGCAGGAGGTTTGGTAGCGTTTGTAACCAATCTTTCTACCGTCAAGATGCGGAAGCCTCGCGCGTATTTTCAGCGTGGGAGAATAGCGATTTGGGACGTTGATACGAAGGACCGCCTGCCGACCGGCACAACTGCACTTGATGACAAGCTGTGCTGGTTTCCAGATGGCAGGCACCTGGCTTACGTCGATTTAATGAATCGTGACGAGGCCGTCAAAGTCCTTCGCAAACACGTGGATCCAACCGAGGATTATGGAACAGTGTTGATCGAACGGAAGCAGGTTCCCGTAGTACACGTCATGGACACCACGACTGGTAGGACGGAGGCACTGCATGTGGGATTAGGTCCGGTGGTGTCTGCGGATGGAACCAGGGTTCTGATGCGGGACTTCGAGGGTCGCTGGCGGATGCTCGATCTTAATCGGCAGCAGTCTCAACCGGTCAGTGCGCCTGGCCGTGCCTGGCCTGGCGCAATCGCACTTTTTGATGCGAACCTCGTGCTATATTGGGCGTGGCCCACTGACGGGACTGAATTAAGGTGGACTCAAAACAACAGTCTATGTGTCGGTCCAAAGCCCATGCTTACATTGAAGGTAGCGGATCTGCGAACAGGTGATTTTCGGACGGTGGTACCTTACATCGATCCACGAAGGGATGTAAGCTACGGCGCCGGTGCGGTGGCTAACAAGTAGTCCCGACTACCTACCCATCCGCTGAAGTTCAACTTCGCACGTCTGGACGCCCGATGCAGCGATCTGCGGCTGCGAGCCGGCGCGCTCAAGATCGCTCACTCGGCGGGAGGGGCGATCGCGCCACGGGGCTTGACTCCGGGCCGTTCCATTCTCGTTTCACCGCTTCGCGCGGGTCGAGGCCGTTGATCCGAATCTTCGCCCCCTGAGCGAGTAGCTCATCCACCTGACGGCGACCGATCCGCACTGTCAACTCCGCCTGGCCGTCGCCGTAGCGACGATCGAGCACCTCGGCCCGCTTCTCCAGGAACGCGATCGTCTTGCCGTCGGACATCGGCATCGTGACTTTCACCTGCCGTACATCACCGCGCACTTCTGTGCGCACGACCTCTGCAAGAGCATCGAGTCCGTCGCCGGCGGCGGCGCTGATCGGCACCGCGTCGGGGTAGCGGTTCAGCCACACCAGGAGCTCGCGGTCATCGTCCAGCAGATCGATCTTGTTCAGCCCAAGAACGCGGGGCTGGTCAGCGGCGCCGATTTCATCGAGGGTTCGATACACCGTCTCCAACTGCATGGGGGCGTTGGGATCGGCCACATCGAGCACGATGATCAGCAGTTGCGCGAATACCGTCTCCTCCAGCGTCGACCGAAAGGACGCGACGAGATGGTGGGGCAGATCGTGAATGAACCCGACGGTGTCTGAGAGCATCACGGCATTCCCCCCGTCGAGGTCCCAGCGCTCGACCCGCGTGGAAAGTGTTGCGAACAATCTGCGGTGTGTGAACGCCCCGCCGGCCGTGAGGCGGTTGAACAGCGTGGACTTGCCGGCGTTGGTGTATCCAACCAGGCCAACGGTGAAATAGTCGATGTTGCGGCGCTGGACCTCGCGGGCCTTTCGCCCCTGGATTCTGCCCAGCTCCCGCTTGAGCTGGCGGAGCCGCTGCTGAACCAGCCGGCGGTCGATCTCCAACTGTTTCTCGCCCGGGCCGCGCGTGCCGATGCCGACCGGAGCGCCGCCGGCAACCTGTTCCAGATGGCTCCACATCGCCCGCAACCGCGGATAGGTGTATTCGAGCTGAGCGATCTCGACCTGGATCTTGGCTGCATGGGTGGCGGCACGATTGGCGAAGATGTCGAGAATCAGCTCGCTTCGATCCACGACCTTGCACTGGGTCGCTTCCTCAACGGCTCTGATCTGAGCCGGCGATAGATCATTGTCGAAGATGACCAGCGACGCGGCGGTCGTGCCGACCAGCCCGGCCAGCTCTTGGGTCTTGCCCTTGCCCAGATACGTCTTGCCGCTGGGCAGTCGGCGATTCTGGATCAGCTCGCCGACCACCTCCGCCCCAGCGGTCTCCGCCAGAGCCCGCAGCTCGCTGAATGGATCGCTCGCATCGACGTAGCGACCCGGCAGGTGAACGGCGACAAGCACCGCCCGCTCCGCTGCGACGCTGATTTGTTCGCGTTGAATCTCTGACATGCGTCCCCGCCGAGCGCGCCGCCTGGGCCGGGCCGGCTCTCCATTGTACCCACAGCGGTCGGCCACCGACCTTGGGCTCACGTGCCGCACGGTGGGCCGAGGCTCAGGGTTGACGCTCGCCTTGATCGTCCATTGCGAACCCTACAATGGCATTGACGAGTTCGCCCGTGCGAACGCATGCGGTCTTCGCCACGGGAACTTGTTCGGGACGATCGCATTCGGGCCGGTTTTGCAACTCCCCCATCGACTCCGACCGGAGGCAAGCGTCATCGTAAGCGAACCGATTATCCTGGGGATCGAAACGAGTTGCGATGAGACCGCCGCGGCCGTGGTGCAGTGCGGGACACGGGTTCTCAGCAACGTGATCGCCACCCAGCATGAATTGCATCGGCGATATACGGGCGTCGTGCCGGAGATCGCCAGCCGGGCACACCTCCAGCGCATCGTCCCGGTCATTCGCGAAGCGCTGAGCGAGGCCGGCGTCGGTTACGACGACCTTGATGCGGTGGCGGTGGGACATCGCCCGGGGCTGATCGGTTCGCTGCTGGTGGCCACGTCCGCGGCCAAGGCCCTGGCCTGGTCGCTGAGCGTTCCGCTGGTGGGGATCGACCACATTGTCGCTCACCTCCACGCGGGGCTGCTCGACGCCGAGCCGGTAGAGTTTCCCGCCATCGGGCTGGTCGTCTCCGGCGGACATACCAGCCTGTTTCTCGTGCACCGCCCACTCGAGGTCGACCTGCTGGGCAAGACGATCGACGACGCGGCGGGCGAGGCGTTTGACAAGGCCGCGGTCATCCTGGGGCTGGGCTATCCCGGCGGGCCCGCTCTCGATGGGCTGGCGCAAACCGGAAGCGACTGCGCTTGCGACCTTCCCGTCGCCATGCTCGGCCGTGACAGCCTGGACTTTTCATTCAGCGGTCTGAAGACCGCACTGCTCTATGCCGTGTGCGGCCAGCCGCAGCGCCGTGGCCGCGGCCACGGCTTCCCTCGCGACGCCTCACAACTCTCGCAGCAACAGAAAGCCGACTTTGCGGCGTCGTTTCAACGTGCAGCGGTAACCGCGATCATGCGCAAGCTCATGCGCGCAATGGAGCGTTTCGAGGTCCGCACACTGCTCGTCGGCGGCGGTGTCAGCGCCAACAGCCGCCTCCGCGCCGAACTGCATGAGCTGGCGCAGCGACGCGGGCTCGACCTTCGATTGCCAAAGACGGAGTATTGCCTGGACAATGCGGCGATGATTGCAGGACTCGCCGCCGCCAAGTTTGCCGTTGGCGATTTCGATGACTGGTCGCTGTCCGCATCGACGCAAAGCGAGATCGCCGACGGGCGTGTAATCGTATGAATCTCACGATGACCACGGTGGCCGGCCGTCACCCGGCGTCCATTTCCAGCTCCGAATTGCACAAACAGTGTCGAATCACCTTCGGCCGCGCCACCGGCCCCGGCGGGCAGCACCGCAACAAAGTCGAAACAGCGGTGCGTATCACTCATCTGCCGACCGGGATCATCGCCAGCGCCAGCGAGCGACGCAGCCAGCTACAGAATCGACACACGGCCGAGCGCCGTCTGCGACTCAAGCTCGCCCGGCAAGTCCGCACCGCGGTCGATCCGCGAAGCTACCAGCCGAGCGAACGATGGCAGCGGCGCCGCCAGGGATCGAAGATGCCGGTCAACCCGAAGAACCGCGACTATCCGGCGCTGCTGGCCGAGGCGCTGGACGTCATCGTCGCCAAGGGATTCGATGTCGGCGGGGCGGCTGGCATTCTGGGGATCACCATGTCTCAACTCGCTCGACTGATCCGCCACGACCGCCACGCCTTCCCCATCGTCAACCAAGGCCGTACCGATCGCGGACTACCCGCGCTAAAGTGAGGCTTGACAGTTGCGGCTCTCCGATAGCCATGGGCAGACCTGCCCGCGGTTCCGGGACCCATCGGGTCGCGGCTCTTGTCTTGTATAAAGGAAGGGCTCGGTCAGGACAGCTCGCTACGATCAGGGCATGACTCTCGACACCGACCAACTACGCGACGTTATTCAAGATGAACTCGCCGATCTCGTTGCGATTCGTCACGACCTGCACGCGCACCCGGAGTTGGCCTACGCCGAGCAGCGCACGAGTAAGGTCGCCCAGCGGGAGCTGGACAGCGCGGGCATCGAGTTCAAAGCAGGCCTGGCGGGAGGCACCGGCGTGCTCGCTCATCTGCCCGGCAGGAGCGACCGTGCCATCGGGCTGCGTGCCGACATGGATGCCTTGCCCATTGAGGAGGCAAACGATGTGCAATACCGGTCGCAGCACGACGGCGTGATGCACGCCTGCGGGCACGACGGCCACACGACCATCCTCATCGGCGCCGCCCGCGTGCTTGGACGGTTCGCCCGGGAAGCGCCTCTGCCGCGCCCGGTCACCTTCGTGTTTCAACCAGCCGAGGAAGGCGGTGCCGGGGCCAAGAGAATGTTGCAGGACGGATGTCTTGACGGCTCGGTGCTGGGCTCGCCGGTCCAACACATGTTCGGCCTGCACGGTTGGCCGAGGGTGCCGCTGGGTGCGGTGGGAACTCGCCCAGGAGCGATGATGGCCGCTGCGGACACCTTCGACATCACCGTCAACGGCGTCGGATGCCACGCGGCCTGGCCCCACATCGGACGCGATCCGGTTGTGGCCGCTGCCGCGATCGTCACCGCCATACAAACGATCACCTCGCGCAATGTCGGCCCCTTGGAATCAATCGTGGTTTCGGTGACCCAGATCCACGCCGGCAACACCTACAACATCATCACCGGCCGAGCACAACTGGCCGGGACAGTGCGCACGCTTGTGCCCGAAGTTCAACAACTGGCCGAGCAGCGGCTGCGGGAGATCGCCGACGGCGTCGCGGCCGCTCACGGGTGTCAGGCCGAGGTTGAGTATCAACTGGGGTACCCCCCCACCGTCAACCATCCCGAAGCGGTCGAGATCTTCAACACTGTCGCCAGGCACGCCTTCGGCCCGCAGCGCGTGCTCCAAGTCGAGCAACCGGTCATGGGCGGCGAGGACTTTGCCTATTACGGCCAGGTTGTGCCCGCATGCTTCTTCGTCCTGGGGCTGGTGCCGGATGGGCTCGATGGAACCACGCTGCCCCAACTGCACCAGCCGACGTTCAACTTCAACGATGACGCCGTCGCCACGGGCGTGGAGATCTTCTGCCAGCTGGCCTTGCGCGATTGAGGCACTGATCCGCGGGCTGTCAGCCCGCGGCTGTTGCCCCGATGCCTCAATGCCTCAATGCCTCGATGCTTCGATGCCTCGATGCCTACCTGATCAACGTGCTCTTGCCGCGCTCACCTTGCTTCTTGTAGTGAGCCATCGCGCTTTCGCGATCGGGGAAGTCTTGGTTCGTGAACATCAATTTGGAATTGCCGATTTGGATGATGTCGCCGTCTTCGAGGGCAGTCTCATCAGCGATCTGCCGGCCGTTGACGAACACGCCGTTGGCGCTTTTCATGTCCAGCGCGCGATACCGACCGTCGCTTTCTTCAAGGCGAATCTGAAGATGTTTGCGCGAGACCAGCTCGTCCACGATCTGGATCGGGACCGCTTCATCGCGCCCCGCCACCATGGTGCGCTTCCCCAGCGGGTAGTAATCCCCCTCGTTCGACCCGGCCACAATAATAATCGACGGCATCACAACTGCTCCAACAACGGTCTACCCATTATCCACCGTGACCGCCGCCAGTGCAAGCGCGGTATCATCTCAACATGCCAGCTGATCGACCATCCGGTGATTCGACCGAGCCGACGGTCCTGAGCGGTGAGCCCCGCGCCGGCGAGCGTGTCGGCAAATACCGCATCCTCGACCGCCTCGGTGAAGGCGGCTTCGCTGTCGTCTACCTCGCGGAGCAGATCGAGCCCGTTCGACGCCGGGTGGCGCTGAAGATCATCAAGCTGGGCATGGACACCAAGCAGGTGATCGCCCGCTTCGAGGCCGAGCGTCAGGCCCTGGCGGTGATGGATCACCCCAATGTGGCCAAGGTCTTCGACGCCGGCGTCACGCCCCCGGAAGCGGGGAGCCGGCCGTACTTCGTCATGGAGCTTGTGCCGGGGGTGCCCATCACCGAGCACTGCGACCGGCAGCGCCTGAATATCAACCAGCGCCTGGACCTCTTCATGCAGGTCTGCGATGCCGTTCAGCACGCCCATCAAAAAGGCATCATCCACCGCGACCTCAAGCCAACCAACATTCTGGTGACGGTGAAGGACGGCCATGCCCCCGGGGGCGGGGGTGTGCCGAAGGTGATCGACTTCGGCGTGGCCAAGGCGCTGCACCAGAAGCTGACCGAGAGAACGCTCTTTACCGAGCAAGGTCAGCTCATCGGCACGCCGGAGTACATGAGCCCCGAGCAGGCGGAGATGACCGCCCAGGACATCGACACCCGCTCGGACATCTACTCGCTGGGCGTCTTGCTGTACGAGCTTCTGACCGGGGCGCTGCCGTTTGATCCGACGACGCTTCGCAAAGCGGCGTTCGGCGAGATCCAGCGGATCATCCGCGAGCAGGAGCCGCCCAAGCCGAGCACGCGGCTGAGCAGTCTCGGCGATGAATCGACGACGAGCGCGAATCGACGCCGGGCCGATCCGAGGTCCCTTTTGCGCGAGCTTCGAGGCGACCTCGACTGGATCGTGATGAAGGCCCTGGAGAAGGACCGCACTCGCCGCTACGAGACGGCCAACGGCCTGGCCATGGACCTCCGGCGGCACCTGGATCACGAGCCGGTCCTGGCTCGCCCGCCCAGCGCCGCCTACAAGCTCAGCAAGTTCGTCCGCCGCAACAAGGCACTCGTGGCCGGCGTAGCCGGCATCTTTGTAGTCTTGGTTGCGAGCACGCTCGTCCTCTCCATGCTGCTCGTGCGCACCGTCAAGGCGGAGCAACTTGCCGAGGAGCGTCTGACCGTGGCGCGGCAGTCAAAGGCCGAAGCGGAGCAGGCCCGCCGGGTTTCGGAGGACGTGACCGACTTCCTGGCGGGGGTGCTGGCGTCGGTGAGACCGGAAGAGCTGGGCCGAGACGTGCTCCTCAAAGACATCCTTGATATGGCATCAAGGTCGATCGGTGTGGAGTTCGCCGACGATCCTCTCGTCGAAGCCCGTTTGCACGGAACGATCGGCGTGACCTACCACACGCTCGGCGAATACGGCGCCGCGGAGCCACATCTGCGGCGCGCGCTGGAACTCCATCTCCAAACGCTTGGAGAACAGGACCCCGCCACCCTGGCTTCGATGGAACAGCTGGCTGGGCTCTATGTCTACCAGGCAAGACACAGAGAGGCACAGGAGCTCTATGAGCGGTTGCTGGAACGCATCTAGCAGCCGCCCGTGGACGACGAGGCGGCCCTCGCCAGAATCATGTCGCGCCTAGCGTGGAGCTACCTCAATCAAGGACACCTTCGCAACGCGGAACCGCTGTACGACCGTGCGTTGGAGATCAATCGCCGCATCCTGGGCGAGGATCACGCGGAAACGCTCGTTACGCTCACCCAGCTGGCCAACCTGTATACCTCTACCGACCGTTACTCTCAGGCAGAGGTGCTGTACCAGGCCGCCCTCGAGGGGCTTCAGCGCGTTATCGGCGATGAGCACTCGTGGACGCTTTACACCATGGACGGCTTGGCCTGGCTCTACACGCTGCAGGGCCGGTACGCCGAGGCGGAGCCGCTTTATATGGAGGTCCTTGAGATCAAGAAACGCGTCCTGGGCGACGAGCATCCGGAAACGCTGCCCACGATGAACAACCTCGCCAATCTATACCGCAGCCAGGGGAGAATGAACGACGCCCGGCCACTGGTTCGTGCGCTTCAGGAGATTGAGCGCCGTCGGGCCGACCGACCCGGCGCGTCGGCAAATGACAAGAACCGCTGCGCGTGGAACCTGGTGACGTGCGAGCCTGCCGATCTGCGCGATCCGGAGGCTGCGTT
Organism: Planctomycetota bacterium; assembly: GCA_022566725.1. GTDB lineage: Bacteria > Planctomycetota > Phycisphaerae > Phycisphaerales > SM1A02 > JADFFQ01. The sequence continues at coordinate 2,625 of JADFIM010000070.1, read as the reverse complement.
GCTGCTGGCCATCGAAGCCAACGATATGACCCACCACGAGAATCCGGAATATCTCGATACGCTCTCTCTCGCCTACCACTTGACCGGAGATACGGCGAAGGCCATCGAAAGCCAGAAAATGGCCATCGCGCTGCTGCCGCGCGGCGACTCTTCTTTGCGTACCTCACTGGAAGAGGCGCTCGCCAAGTTCGAGGCGGCAATGAAGAATGAATCCAAATGAACGTGGTCGTTGACCTCTACGACACCTGCGGCCAGCCGGAGATCGCCGCCGAATGGCGAGCGAAGCTGCTCGAAGAGGAGGACTCGAAAGAGCAGGACGACTGACCGCCGCGTGCGCGGCTCGTGTGCAGCGTGTCTATGGGCACGGTCCCCAGTTCGCCAGCAGCGTGAGCAGGTCGAGGATGCCGACAGTGCCATCGCCGTCGAAGTCAGGCGGTCCGCCGGGGTCTGTCCCCCAGGCTGATAACAACGCGAGCAGATCGAGGATGCCAACGCTGTTGTCCGCGTCAACGTCCCATGGGCAGAGCGCCTCAACCGCCGCCAATGCCTCAAAGACGTCGAGCTTCCCGAAGCCCCAATCCGCGTTGGGGAGGATGCCGGTAAACTCGTCGGAAACACCAGTCTCGCGAAGAATCGCCCTGACTTGTCGTGTTGTCAGCCCCGGATTGAGCTCGAGCATCAACGCAACTGCTCCCAGAACGATCGGCGCCGATGCGCTGGTGGCGCCTGCCCGCCCGTACCAGCCTCCACCGTCATGGATCAAATTGAACTGAAACGTAGCCCAATACGAGTTCGGGGCGTAGGACGCAAAGCAATTGTGACCTGGCGCCGACAGATCGACGCCGTGGAGGCGGCCATCGCGCGTTGGCCCGGCGGATGAGTAGAGCCAAAGTTCGCCGGTCGCGCCCTCGTTATCGAGGCACCACTGAATACCGTTGATATCGGTGTACGATGTTCGCACCACGTGAGCCCCGGCGACAACCGCTGAGAAAGTTGACGAATAGTCGGTCAACCGCCCCGGCACGAGGTGATCGACAAACTGAACGACGTTGGGCACTTGGCCGTGGTACAAGTCGAAGTGCCCCCGACCGGGGACCGTCCCGCGAAGACGAACGCTTCCGCCGCCGTTGTGGCCAATGATGCGAATCCAGATTGCCCGATCACCGCTGGTGGAGGTCCAGGGGTAGAACTCCTGCCCAGGCGAATATTGGATGATGTAAATGCCGAATTCGTTCACCCACTCACCGGGACCTACGGGACCGACGATTGTGCCGTCGTCGAAGGTGACGGTCACCTCGGCCGGTTGGGTACCGGTGTACCACATGGACATCCACGCAGTATTGGTGCTCAGTTTCGTCAGCTGCACAACGGTGTCATCGAAGTTGGTGTAATCTCCACCCGAGTGGGTGGGCAGGTTGCCCTCGTCGCCAGAGGGACTGACGTACACGCGACCCGGTCGATCGAGACCGAAGACCTCGTCGATCTTGTGGCTGACGGCTGAGGTTCCGTCCATTGGCCCCCATTGCGTTCCGCTGTTGATCAAGGCCACGCACGGCTGGCCGAGCAAATCAATCTTCGCGTCAAGCCAATCGAGCGCCTGTTCGATGCAACCTTGGAAGGCTGTTTCCGGGTCTTGGCCGTCGTGCCCCGGGGCTCCTTCCGAGACGAGCTTGACAATGATGAGGTCTGTCTCGGGCGCGATGCCGCGGTACTTGCCATCGGCGAAGGCCCGACCGTTGCCGGCAGCAATGCCCGCGGTCACGGTGCCGTGACCCACCGCATCGCGAAACTCGATAGGCGGTCCGCCCTGAAGGGCAGCGTTGATGTCGGCGTGAGAATACTCCATGGGCGCTGGGTTACTTGCAGCACACAAGCTCTGGCCCGACATATCCAGGAGCCACTTGATTCGTGTGGTGCCGTCGGGCTTGATGAAGTCGGGATGTTGCCAGTCGAGTCCGCGGTCGAGAATGGCAATCGTGACGCCCGCTCCAGAGACGCCGAAGGCCTTGACCGCTTCATCCGTGCGAGTGACTGCTCGCACCTGGTCCATCGCCCATGAGGCGGAAGCAGTCAAGACGACGATGGCCACGACCGCAACAAACGACCGGGTGCACCCTGCGGCGGCGAGCGTGATCTTCATACTCCGTCCCTGCCAAGGATCGTAGCCATCATACTACCCCGGCCGGTCGCACAGCAAGACCAGAGCCGAAATGCTCGGTTCTGGTCGATCGGCCGACCCCGTTGAAATGGGGACGGGTTCACCGCAAGCACGCGGTTGGACCGCGACAACTGGTCGCGGGCATCCTGGGAGCTCGGGGACGAGCCGGCTCGCTCTAACACGTTGAACGATCGCCTGCGGATGCTATACTCCCGCTTCTCAATCCAGACCACACGCTCCACTGCCCCCAGAAGCGGCGGCCAGAGGGGCCTACCCGCGAAGCCGCAAGCGGCTTCGGTGGGGCGTGGTGGAAGGTAGAATCGACCGATGGCCAAGCGCCTCGAGAAGCAGTTGAAGATTACCGCTCCGGGCGGCCAGGCGACCCCTGCCCCGCCGATCGGCCCAGCCTTGGGCGCAGCCGGGATCAACCCCGGCCAGTTCGTCCAGCAGTTCAACGAGCGGACCAA
>JADFIM010000069.1 GCA_022566725.1 Planctomycetota bacterium | reverse complement strand
CCGAATTCCATGTTCTATCCGTACGCGTTGCTGCCAATTTCGATCAGAGTCTACTCGGGCTCGGACGATTTCGGCGTCGGTGCGACGGATTCGAAAGGCCTAGGAGATTCTGACACTCGTGTGCTCGGGGAATTCGGGCTAGTCACAAACGCCAGTGCGCCGAGGACCACGATGAGGGAAGCCTGCAAGCCGACCCACTCCCAGAGCACGGTCTTTCCCGTTATGTTCCAGGAGGGAATTACGCCCCGCGCCTCGAAGTAAGTCGTGCGGCCGAGGAACAGGGCGTCCTGCGGCGTGTATTGGCGCTCGGTCGTCTGAAATTCCCAAATCACCGACCCACGCGGGGACCCAGAGGAATACTCGTATTCAGCGTAGGGAAAGGAAAACGTCAGCAAGACCAGCCCGAGTGCGAGGAGGAGCGCAACGCGGCGCTGTCCACTCTGGCGTTGAAGACCCATGGGAACACCTCCTCGCCGCCACCGAGGAGCCGCGGGTAATGCCAGCCGAAGGGCAGCGTCCATCCGGGGAGCATGTGCAGGTAGTCACGGACGACGGTGAGCTGAATCCGATCGTACAGGTTGCCGAGGCCCCCGGCCAGGATGAGGCCGATCGCCAGATGGGCCAGCCATGCACGGCTGGAGGTCCAGCGTCCAAAGACCACCAGCGCCGCGGCCAGCGCAGCCATCGTGAACGCGATGAAGAACATTCGCTGGTTGGATCCGATCCCGAAGACGGCTCCGTCATTCTTGACGAGATGCAGACTGAGCAGCTTTGGAACGACCGGGACGGGGTCATGTGGCGGGATGCGCAGCTTCGAGTCCCGCAGAATCTCATTGCTGACCGGTTCATCGGCGACGTTGCTGAAGGCCCAGTGCTTCAGTCCCAGGTCCAGGCAGAGGCCCGAAGCGAGCACGCCGATCAGCAACAGCCAGGCCCCCAGCGAGCGCCAGGCGCGTCGTGGCCCTGCGTCGGGTGGGTGCGCCGGCGACCTCACTCGCTGAGGCCTCTCTCAATCTCGCGGGCCGCCTCAATGGAGTACTTCGCCCACGGCTTGGCATTCAGCCGAGCTTTGGGTATCGGCTTGGAGGTCATCTGGCAGACGCCGTAGGTGCGATCGTCGATGCGCTGTAACGCTTCGTCGATCTCCCGAAGCCGGTGGCGTTCAGCTTCGGCTAGACCAAGCATGAAATCCTGATCGTAGGTATCCGTGCCGACATCGGCCATGTGGATCGGCATGTGGGAAGGATTGCCGCCGCCGGCTCGCAGGGCCTGCGCTTCCATGGCGCTGAGGTCGCCCACGAGCTCGGCCCGCTTGAGCAGCAGCTGCGTGCGGAAATGCGCGAGATCCTTCTTCGGCAGCTTGGTTTTGATCGGCTTGGTTCTCGGAATCTCAGCCACCGAGTCGGCAGCATCGGTGCTTTCATTGCTCGGCTTCTTGTTGGCGGCCGGTGCTTCGGTCTTGGAGATCATTCGGATTCTCCGGCCGTTGATGATGACATAGCCCTCAGCATCTGGGGTGGCGATAAACGGTTTGGCGGTGGACCGGCCGCGACCGGCCGTCTTCACCCTGGCGGTACGCGGCTTCTTGCCGGCGGCGGTCTTCTTCGTAGTTCTTTGGCTGGGGGCCTTCTTCGCCGTTGGCTTCGCCTCGGGCCGATCAGCTTCGGCCTTCATCGCGGCCGTCTTTTGACCGGACGCTTTGCCGGCTGATCGCTTTGCGATTGACGGCGCGACCTTCTTTGATGTACGGGGCTTCTTCGCGGTCGTCTTGGTCACCTTGCGGCGTGATACGGGGCGTGCCTTCTTCTTGGTCGTGCTCTTCTTGGCCACCGCCGGAGCCCTCGATTCGCCGACGCGCGCAAACCCGCGCGGGAGAAGCGTCTTGCCGTCATCAACGCCCGATAGTTCGGCTATCGTATGTGCCGCCTTGAGCACCGTCAATGCCCGGTAGAGGCGCTGATCTGCGGCTGCTGCCAGGCCACCGCACCGATTCCGCGAAGCTTTTCGTATCGTCGTTGAACCAGCGTTTCGGGCTTGGATCGGCTCAGCTGGCGAATCTGGTCGACAATCCAGCTTTGCACTTCCTTGGCGGTGGCGTGCGGGTTGCGATGGGCTCCGCCCACCGGTTCAGGAATCACATGGTCGATGAGGCCGTTGGCGAGGTTGTCCCTGGCCGTCAGGGCCAGCGCGTTGGCGGCCGCAGCATTGGATTGCTCGTTGGCCTGCTTCCACAGGATGGCGGCGCATCCTTCGGGGCTGATCACGGAATACCATGCATATTCGAGCATCGCGACTCGATCGCCGGCCCCGATGCCCAGCGCCCCGCCCGACCCACCCTCCCCGATGACCACGCAGACGATCGGTGTATGCAGGCGACTCATTTCGCGGAGGTTGGTGGCGATCGCTTCCGCCTGTCCGCGCTGCTCCGCCTTGATGCCGGGATACGCGCCCGGCGTGTCGATGAGCGTCACCACCGGCAGACCGAACTTCTCCGCCAGCTTCATCTTCGCCAGGGCCTTGCGATATCCCTCCGGGTGGGCGCAGCCGAAGTGGCAGGTGATCTTCTCTTGGGTGGTCTTACCTTTCTGATGCCCGATGATCATCACCTTGAACGGGCCGATTCGACCGAGCCCGGTGATAATGGACGGGTCGTCGCCGAAGCGCCGATCGCCGTGCAGCTCGCAGAAGTCTCGGCACATCATTTCGAGGTAGTCGGAGGTCTGCGGCCGTTTGGGATGCCGCGCGACCCGCACAATGTCCCACGGGCTCAGGCCGGCGTAGATCTTCTTCAAGAGGCTGTCGCGACTCCCTCGCAGGGTCTCGATCTCCGGCGCGAAGTCCTCGGCATTGTCGCGTTGCTCCAGTGCCGTGATCTGCTTCTCCAGCTCGATCACCGCCTGCTCGAACGGCAGGCTGAAGCCGCTGCTTTGCTTGGTCGACCTGGCCATGGTGGTGAGTCCGGGGCGGGCAGCGCCGATGCCGCCGCAGGCCGACAGTCTACGCGACTCGGCCGCAGAAGCGCAATTGACGTGCCGCCCGAGACCGGTAGGCTCGCCGTCGGCACAATGGCGACGATGACTTGCCCCGCCCCTTGATCGAGGTCGCTCGGCGCGTCTCGGGTCGGCTGCGTTGGGCGTCAACCCTGTTTTTCGGGAGATCGGCCGATGAAATGCAAGTTGGGCATGATCGGTGGGGGGAATATGGGCCAGGCGATCGTCCGCGGGGCGATTGACGCCGGCGTGCTGGGGCCGCATGCCATTTTGGTCGCCGAGATTGACCCCGCTCGCCGTAAAGTCGTGGCCGAACTCGGCTGCGCCACCACTGATGATCCCGCCGGCGTGCTGGGATGCGAACAGCTCATGCTTGCGGTGAAGCCGCAGAGCTTCGAGGAAGTTGCCCGGACCATCGCCCCGATCGCCGAGGGGAAGGTGGTCATATCAATCATGGCGGGCCTGAGTAGCACGTCGATTCGTCGAGCCCTGGGGGAGCAAGCTCGGGTGGTGCGAGTGATGCCTAACACGCCGTGCCAGGTCGGGGCAGGCATGGCCGCGATCGCGCTGGGCGCCGGCGCCCGGGCGGGCGACGAAGCGCTGGCCGTGGCCATCTTCAACGCACTGGGAAAGACCGCGATTGTGCCCGAAGCGCAGATGCACGCGGTCACCGCCGTCAGCGGGGGCGGGCCGGCCTATGTGTTCCTGCTCGCCGAAGCGATGCAGCAGGCTGCGATGGGGCTTGGCTTGGATGAACCGACCGCTCAATTGCTTGTCCGGCAAACGATCTACGGTGCCGGGAAGCTGCTCATGGAGACCGACGAGGACGCAGCCGTCCTTCGCAACGCGGTCACCAGCCCCGGCGGCACCACCGAAGCGGCGCTCTCGGTGATGATCAAACGCGACCTGCCCGGGATTATTGTTGACGGAATCACCGCCGCGCGCAACCGTGGACGCGCGCTAGACGAGCGGTAATATCTAGTAATCGCGCCGGCAGAACAACCCGCAGGCCAACGCGAGCAGCACGGCCTCGAATGCGAGGGAGGTCCCAAGAACCCAGCCGACCGATCGACCTCGTATCGCCTCGACGGCGTCCAGTTGAAGCTGTTCCGGGTCGGGCGTAAAGGCTCCGGATTCCGCCAGACGTTCGAATGTCGAGTCGTTGTTGTTCCCTGGCGCAGGCAACTCCGCGAGGTCGATGAGCCATCGTTCCAACAGGGCAATCGTCTCAGTCGTCTTGGGCAAGATAGTCTTGACGCCCAGCGCAACACGGTGTGCGATCTCGATCTTCCGCAAGGTTGCCTTGGTGTTGGTTACTTCTGAGCGACGGTCTTCAAGGCGGTGGCGTATTGACGCAGCGCGACGCTGGCTTTGATCGTTCGCATCCTTGTCCAGCCCTTGAAGCGTCCCCTCATACGAGGAGATACGCGACTCGAGAGCGGTCACCTTCTGTTCGGTCAAGAGCTTGAAGGCCAGGATGCCGGACTCGGTCGCGTGCACGCTGAAGATCAAGAACCAGATCAGCAGCGTCAGGAGCAGCGCCGCGATGGTGGACCGGGTCGCGAGGCCCAGCAAAGCGCAGATCGAAAAGAGGTAGCTGAAAAAAACAACGACAAGCGGTACGGCGAGCAGGACCCCCGGCTCCCACGCTCCGCCCTTCAAGCCCAATACCAAGAACGATGCGACTGAGAAGATCGCTACCTGGAGTGCGACGAAAAGCAGACCCGTGGCGTACTTGGTCAGAAACAGCCGCAGCCGCCCGATCGGCTTCGAGAGAACCAGGTCGATTGAACCGCTGCTGATGAACTCCGGGAAGATGCTGGCTGTTGAGACCAGTGCCAGGATCGTCGCCAGCCAGGCTAGCCAGAACCCAATGCCGAATTCCACGAACAGTGTCTTGTAAAACGTTTCCTCGGACATCACCGTCGTATTGAGGAAGGGCACCGGTACATCCCACATGATGAGCCTGAGCCCTTGCTCGTTGATGCCGATCAAGGCGAACGAAACTACGACCACTCCCGACAGGATCATCGTGATCCAGAAGAGTTTTCTGGCGTTCAGCTCGCGATAGGCGTCGAGGAAGATGGCAACCGTCTGCATTATGCCTCTTTCCCCGGCCCTCTGGCGCCGGCATTCGTGCGCGCCCCGGGCTGCAGGACTTGACCGGTTTCCGGATCGGTCACGGCTCGCATGAACAGATCCTCCAGCGTCTCCCGCACCGGCTCCATTGCACAGATGATGCGTCGTTCCCCACGGAGCCGGTCGAGGATCGGCTGCATCGGCCCCGGCTCACTGCCCTGGACGATCAGCTTGCTTTGGCCGTCGGATAAGACCTCCACGCGGATGGACGGGTCGCCCTGGGCCCAGTCCGGCGCGGCTCCCTGGATGGTGATCTCATACCGCCGGCTTTGGGCGGTCAGGTCGTCGATCGTCCCTTGCATGACGACCTTGCCTTGCACAAGGATCGCGACGCGGTCGCACACCATCTCCAGTTCGCTCAGAAGATGGCTATTGAGAAAGATTGTCGTCCCCCGACGGCGCAGCTCAACGAGAACATCTCGGATCTCGCGCCGGCCGACCGGATCAACGCCGTCAGTTGGCTCGTCCAGCAGGACTAATTGCGGATCGTTCACCAGCGCCTGAGCCAGCCCGACGCGCTGCATCATGCCCTTGGAGTACGTGGAGACCTTCTTGTCGGCCCAGTCGCTCATGCCGACAGTTGTGAGCAGCTCCGCGGCGCGGCGTTTGCGCGTCCGCCGGTCCACCTTGGCCAGCGCCGCATAGAACTCCAATGCTTGCCGGCCGGTGAGATAACGCGGGAAGCGGTGATCTTCGGGCAAATAGCCGACCCGCCGCAGCGTCGGCTTGTGCCCGACCGGGCGACCCAGCAGCGTGCCGCTGATTCGCGTGGGCCGCACTACGGTCATCATGATCTTGACCAGGGTGGATTTGCCCGCCCCGTTGGGGCCCAGCAAGCCGAAGATCTCGCCTCGATGCACCTGCATCTCCACGCCCCGCAGCGCGTGCACCTTTCCCCGATAGACCTTCTCGACGTGGTGCAGGTCGATGACGTACTCGCCGTTGGTGGTCGCCATATTTGCGGCTCCGAGCAGATAGTGTAAGGCTCACCGGGGTTCTTTGGATCGCCTAGGCGGGTGTTGCGAGTGCTTGTGAGGCCGGTCAAGCCGCCGCCCGGTCCGATGGGCTTCGGGCCCCGGCCGGACGCCGCACGCATGGGCCTCTCGAAGCACGCTCCCCGAGACCCTATGCTGGGCCTCCATGCCTGCGACCCTCGGTGGTTTTCTGAGCGACCTTGAAGCAGTTGGCGAACTGCAGCGGATCTCTGCCGAGGTCTCGCCGGTCCTGGAAATCGCCGAGATCGCCGATCGTCAGAACAAGTTGCCCTGCCCTGAGGTCAGTCGCCATGCAGCGATGTTTGATCCCCAGCATTGTGAGCTGGGTGGTAAGGCCTTGCTGTTTGAGAATGTGGCCGGCTGCGATTTCCCGCTGTGTATCAACGTCTTCGGCTCCTATCGGCGGATGGAGATGGCGTTGGGCTGCGAGGCGATCGGCGGCTTCGAAGCGATCGCCCAGCGCATCGCCGAGTTGACCAAGCCTCAGCCGCCGAGCTCGCTTCGAGATATGCTGACCAAGGCCAAGTTGTTCTTTCCGTTGCTGCGCTCCCCGCCGAGGCGCGTCCGGCGAGGGGCCTGCCAGGAGGTTGTCCGGCTCACCGAGCGCGGCGAGGTCGATCTTCGACGGTTGCCGCTGATCAAGTGCTGGCCGCTGGATGGCGATCTTGCCGCCGTCGGCTGGGACCTTTCACCGGCCGAAGCGGGCACGCGGCAAACCGATGGACGATACATCACCATTGCCGGGATGCACACCATTCATGCCGATGACGAACGAGCATCCCGCCCCGCCAGCCACAACATCGGCATGTACCGGGCGCAACTGCTCGACGCCACCCACCTGGTGATGCACTGGCACATTCACCACGACGGCGCCGCCCATTGGCGATCGTGGAAGCGCCGCGGCGAACCCATGCCGATTGCAATCTGCTTCGGCGGCGAACCGGTCCTTCCCTATGCGGCCACCGCTCCGCTTCCGCCGGGCATGAGCGAGCTGCTCATCGCCGGGTTTCTCAACGGCCGTGGTATCCCGCTGGTGCGGGCGAAGACCGTGCCGCTTCGGGTCCCGGCCAACTGCGAGATCGTCATCGAAGGGTACGTCAACACCGACTGTGGTCTGATCGGGTACCAACCGAAGCGCGACAAGACCGGGCGACTCGTTGAGCCCGTCGGCCCCGGCGGCGTGATCGAAGGACCGTTCGGCGACCACACCGGCTACTACTCCCTGCCCGACCGCTACCCGATCCTCACGGTGACCGCGATCACGCATCGCCGCAACGCTGTCTTCCCAGCGATCATTGTCGGCCCGCCGCCGCAGGAAGATTATTACATGGGCAAGGCGACCGAGCGCATTTTTCTGCCCCTGCTGCGGATGATGATTCCCGATATCGAGGACTACCACCTGCCGATGTTCGGCTGCTTCCACAACTGCGCGTTCATCAAGATCACCAAGGCGTATCCGCTCCAGGCCCGCCGGGTGATGCACGCGGTGTGGGGGGCCGGGCAGATGGCCTGGGAGAAGTTCATCATTGTCGTGGACGACGATGTAGACGTGCATGACGAAGTTGCCGTGCTGGGCGCGATCTTCGAGCACTGCGATTTCAAGCGCGATATCGAGCTGGTCAACGGCCCGCTGGACATTCTCGATCACGCCGCGCCGCGGCTTGGCGCCGGCCATAAGCTCGGCATCGACGCCACCCGCAAGATTCCCGGCGAAGAGGTCCACGGGATTCCCACGCAGGTGCGGCCGGCCAGGGTTGATGTTGAGCAAAGCCGCTTGCGGCTTCGCGAGCTGCTCGGCCGGGCTGGTATTGCCGCCGTAAACCTCCCCGAGTTCGGCTGCGGTCGTTGTGCGTTCATCGCGGTTGACAAGTCAGCGCCCGGCCAGGGTGCTGGCGCGATTGAAGCAATATGGGATGCAGTTGAATCTCCCTGCGCGGACTTCGCCATCGCGGTTGATTCGTCCGTGAACCTCGACGACTGGGAGCAGGTGTTGTTCCATTTCTGTGCCAACACCGATCCCGGCCGGGACATGGTCCAGCGCGATCATCGCCTCGGTTTCGACGCCACGAAGAAGGTGGCCGGTGACGAGCGTAACGGCCAACCGGTGCGAGCCTATCCGCCATTGATCGAAATGAGTGACGAGATCAAACGGCGCGTCGCCCAGCGCTGGGCCGAATATGGGTTCACGTAACCCCGATTGTCGGTCGTCAGTTGTCAGACAATAGCCTCGCCCGGCAGGGAGAGGTTCGAGCGGCACTTGTTCCAGCTCGCTGTTCGCCTGCCTCGCCGCCGAAGCGTGGACGCTTGTGCATGTCTAACCCCGCATGGCACCGACGTATCGACAGTTCGTAGGGTCCGCTGTGCGGACCACTTGCTGCTCGCAGTTCATTCACCAATCGTCCGCATGATGCGCTCAAAGCCGGGTACAGGCGCGCGTTGGCCTTCGCATGTACAAGCCCAATCCATCGGATAGCGTCCCAGGCGCACGGCGCGAGGAAAGCTTGAACAAGCCCAGTCGTGCGGGCACTTCGCTAGGCCGTGCTTGACCGGGTTGAAATAGATGTACTCAACGTGGTGTATAAAGTCTGCCTCATCGAGAATAGTGTGCTCCCAGAAGCGGCGCTGCCAGACACCGCGACGGCGATCGTTCCGTCGTGATGGACTGCGATTCTGCTCGTCACCGCCGGAGGCGAGCCAGGCCTTGGTGAATTGCTTCTTTATGAAAGCCCAGCGCCTGGAATAGTCCGTATCCCCTCGCGGCAGCGTCCAGATCGCGTGCAGATGGTCCGGCAACTAAACGATGGACTCGATGGTGAACGGCCATCTTCGGCGACACTCCCGAAAGGCGGCTCTGAGCATCCGGCGGGCAGGGCGGTTGCACAGAAACCGAGCCCGGTTTTCAGTGACGACCGTGAAGAAGAAGGTCCCGCCAGGAACGTGAGCGCGCCGGTAGTCGGGCATCAACGGGATGATATCTTGCGAGTGTGGTCCGCACAGCGGACCACTACCTTGGGACGGTCCGCACAGCGGACCCTACCTTGGGACGGTCCGCTACCTCGGCGCGTCGCTGAGGCGGGGGGTCAGGTACTCGTCCACATACTGCGGCTTGAGGAAGAAGTAGTACAACCGGCCTTCGGCGTACTGGCCGCCGGCGAGGATCTCGGCGCTCTTGCCGATCCCCATGAAGATATCGGCCCGGCCGGGGGCCTGGATCGCCCCGCCGGTGTCCTGATCGAGCATGAATTGCAGGAAATCCCGCTGGCCTTCGCTGAAGGTCACTGCCTTGGTGTCCACGAGCACCAGCCCGCCTCGCGGATAGATCTTCTTGTCGGTGGCGAGCGTGCGCTCCGGGGTGACTCGCACACCCAGAGACCCCGCCGGCCAGTTGTCGCCTTGGTACTCCGTGAAGAAGACGTAGTTCTCGTTGCCGTAGATCAGATCCATGACGAGCTTCGGATCGCGCCGGTAGATGCGCTTGATCGCGGGCAGGCTGAGCTGGTCACGTCGAAGCAAGCCTTGCTCGACGATCAACTGGCCGAGGCCGGTGTAGGGCCGATCGGTCTTGCCCGCATAGCCGACGAACATGAATCCCGACTCGCCGGGGCCGGTCAGCCGCAGCTTCGCCGAGCCGTTGACGTGGACGATGTACACCGACAGCGGATCATCGAGCCAGACCAGCTCGTTGCCGGCGAACATCCGCGACTCTTCGATTCGTTGCCGGGTGAAGTATGGCACGATTGATCCATCGGCCAGGCGTCGCCCCAGCGGTTCGCCGGTCACCGGTTCGGTGGCCAGATCGCCCGGTCGCTTATACAGAGGATGGACGAACGGCCCGGTCGGCGTTCGGCTGGCGCGAAAGACCGGCGAGTAGTAGCCGGTGAACAGCACCGTGCCCCAGCCGTCGTATCCCACCGATTCGTAGATATCGAACAGTCGCCCGACGTCGGCCACGAACGCTTCTTCACTGGGCCCCTCGGCCAGTAGATCGCCCATCGCCAGCAGGCTGGCGTTGGCCTGGCGGTGGGTGATGCCTTGTGTGGGAAAGAACTGCCGGCTCGAAGGGGCGGCGAACCACACCAGGCTGAGATCGACGGCTTCAGCCAACAACGCATCGCTGTTGCGGTACGCCGCCGCCAGGTCGGGCATCCGGGCGGGGTCGGTGATCAGCCGCAAGGCTTCGCTACCGGCGGCCAGCGGCCGGGCGTAATCCGGTTTGGGCTCCAACGGGGGCCCGACGACCCGCTCGCGGGCGCAGCCGAGCACTGCCCCCAGCGCGAGCCCAATCATGACGACATCGGTTCGTTTCATGGTGGCAGGCTATCGAGATTCTGCCGCGTATGCCAGCCGTCACCCACCCTCGTGCCGCGCCAATGGTTCAGCCGAGGAAGTCAAGGCCGGCTTCGCGGGCTAGAATGATGCTGATTCGAACCGAGCAGGTCTCCCGAGGATGATCCGATGACTCCTTCAGGCTCTCTTGATTTGTTCCTGGCCTTCTTCCTTCCCGGCGGCACCGAGTGGATTATGCTGCTTGTCCTGGGCCTACTCATCTTCGGCCGGCGTTTGCCCGAAGTCGGCCGGAGCCTCGGCCGGAGCATCGTCGAGTTCAAGCGAGGTATCAAGGGCATCGAGGATGAGGTCGAGGAGGAGTCGTCCAAGACTGCGCCGCCGGAGCGGATCGAGCACAGGTCTGCCAACGCACTCGATTCGCCGAACGTGGAACCCCAGCGGGTCGCCGAGCCTGTCGAGCCGCAGGAGGTCGCCAGCCGCATCGACCCCGACGACCCCTCCCGTTGAAATCGCTCAGCGCCGATTGCCAATCAGTTGATGCGGGACGCGCGGATCGCGAGAGCCTGCTTCAGCGGCTGCCCGTACCATGGGGCTATGGTCCGCTCAGACCAAAATCTCCCGGAAACCGAAGGAGGCGCGATTGGGTTCTCCGATCGACTCCTCGCCGAAGCGGTCCGCGCGATTGAGCGGGACGGCGCCGCGGCGATCGACGAACCCTCTGCCGACGCACGTGCCCTCGAGGTCGATGGTGATTTCGAGCATCGGCTAGTCGTTCGAGCACGGTCACTCTCGATCGTCGGCGAGTTGAGACCGGCGCTACGACGGTCGAGGCAGGTACTCATCTGGATCGTCGTGATCGGTCTAGTGCTTGCGGCGGCGGCGGGGGGCGGCGCGGCCCGGGCGGCCCTGGCGGACCAGCCGGTCAACGTCTTCTGGGCGCTGGGGGGGCTGCTCGGCATCCAGACTCTGCTGTTGTTCGCGTGGGTCGGGGGGCTGGTCGAGAGTCCGGC
>JADFIM010000068.1:4454-11451 GCA_022566725.1 Planctomycetota bacterium | reverse complement strand
CGTCCTGCATCGTGACCGACGCAGACGGGAACGATAGGTTCGTGGACGATCCGGATACCGCCGACTGTCCGCAACCGGAAGCCAATTGCGGGACGCGGCCGATTGTTGACATTGTTGCGTATTAGTTCGGCAGTTTGCCGGCTGACTTTGAAGACTGTAACGGGAAAGGGCTTTCAGATGAATGTGAAGTTGCCGAGGGGACCAGCGCCGACTGCAACGAGAATTTCATCCCCGACGAGTGCGATATTGCGGATGGGACCAGCGCTGACTGCAACTACAATGGGATTCCGGACGAGTGCGACATTGCCGACGCCACCAGCGTCGATTGCGACGGCAACGGGATTCCAGACGGGTGCGAAGTCCTGTTCGTCGTTGCCGAATCGGGTGAGCTGTCGCCGATCGGCGCTGGCTCGCCGCAGAGCTTCACGATCGCCGGTACCTCCGAAGCAGGCAGCGATGTCACCTTCTCGTTCACAGCGATTGGCGATTTTGTGGCCACGAACGAGTTTGTGGACGTTGATATCAACGGCGTCCCGGTGGGGACGGTCTTCATGTTCGGCGCTTCAGACTGCCCAGCGCAACCGGACGCCGATCAGCTCATCCTTTCAGCTGAGGCGTTTAACGAGGCCCTTCCCGATCCAGTGATCAACATGATGGCCTCATCGGCCGTCGATCCCAATCTATGCAGTTCGTTTATCGCAGTTACAGTGGAATATCAAGCGACTACGGTAGGTGACATGAACGGAGACGGGATCATCGACGCATGTGAGTGTCCGGCCGACCTCAACGGTGACGGTGCCGTCGATGCGTTCGACCTGGCGATTCTGCTCGGCGCGTGGTGTTCCGCCGTGAACGACCCCAATCCGCCTAGCCCACCCTGTGAAAACTGCTTCCCTGAGAATCTTGCCTTCGCGGACATCAGCGGTCCCGCCAGCGCGCCCGACGGTTGTGTCGATGCGTTCGACCTAACCTTGCTGCTGGGTAACTGGGGCCCGTGCCCCTAAGCAAAGGAGCGTCTGCGGGAGAGATCCGAGAGACATCCTGCGGCCGCCAAGGCGGCCGGGCCTCAGCGACCGGCCAAGTGCGGCGGTCAAGACTCACTGATTCGTGCATGTGCGTAGTGTTCTTAACCCCTCCTTTCCAGCAAGGGCGTTCTCATGGAATATGAAGAGCAGTTCGAACGGGACTTCATGAAGAGGACTCTGTCTCTGCTGCACGACCACGGTGAGCCCGCCGGGCCCTATGGCGCAACTTTACTATTGAACTGTCTCCTTGGTCTATTGGTTGTCCCGAAAGAGAAGTCATTCGAAAAGATTCCGACAGACCCTATTTCAGACCTCAGGAAATGGGGGATCTCGCCCAGCAGCATTAAGAGTCCCCGAACAAAGGCCGCCAAGAACACGCATCCTGGCACAATTCGAGAATTTGTCTGCAAGTTACGGCATGCAGTAGCTCATTTCGACGTGACACCGCTAGGCCAAGACGGCAAATGCACAGGCTTTGTGTTTGCCGGTTTGGACGAATTTACGGCAGCAATTGACCTCGGCGAGCTGAGGGAGTTTGTCGAAAATCTCGCAGAACATCTTTTGAGCGGAGACTTACCGCATAATCAATCGTCACAGTTTGCTTCCCGCCTCGGGCGACCGAACGGGAGTCGTTCGGTCGCAGAAGCATGACAACGGGCAGCGTTCTTGGTCAGCGGCTTGTGGGCCTATACATAGGAAGGCATTGAGCCGTTTGTTGACTGCTCATTCCGACGATTGATCTTCGGCAGCCGACTTCGGCTTGTCGGCACCTTCGCCGGGCGCACCGTCGATCGGAGGCAGAGCGTCGGTTCCGGGCAGCCCGAACACCTTGAGAAAGTGCGTGGTCGTGCCGTAGAGCATCGGTCGCCCCAGTTGCTCGGCCCGGCCGACGATCCTGATCAGCCGCCGTTCGAGCAGGCCGCGCAACACCTCGCCGCAGGCCACCCCGCGAATCGCTTCGATCTCTGCTCGCATGATCCCGCCCTGGGTGGAGCGGTAGGCGATGATGGCCAGCGTCTCCAGCGCCGCCGGGCTGAGTCTGGATTCCTGCCGCTGCCGGTGTAAGCGGGCCAGCAGAGGCGCGAACGCGGGCCGCGTCAACAGTTGCCAGCCCCCGGCCAGCCGCTCGGCACGAAACGACCGGCCGGTTTGGTCGTACTGCGCGTTGAGTTGCTCAACCGCGGCGCGGATCATGGCCACGGCCCCTTTGCCCGCGATGCCCAGCAGCTCGCCGAGTCGCTCGTCGGTCAACGGCCGATCCGTGCTCAGCAGCAGCGCCTCGATGCGCGTGGACAACGGTTCGTCGGCACAGGCCGGCTGATCCTTGCAATCCGCGTCATCATCGCCGGCGGTGTCTGCGACCGATGCGGCGGGCTCGTCGTGCGCGGGGGTCATGGCGTATCACAGCGTACCACCGCCGTGGCGAATCGGGTTGCCCCGAGGCGATCGCAGGCATCGCACCGGCCGGTCAGATCGCCCCGCCTCGGTCGATCATGGCCCTGGCCAGAGCCTTCTTGGCCAATGCTCGCTGCTGATCGTGCTCGATTTGCGCCCGATCCTCGCCGGGGGCGGTGACTCGGGCGTTGGCCTCGGCCAGCTCCGCTTCGGCCGTCTCCACGCTGAGGCGTTCCGCGGCGGTGGCTCGACTGGTCAGCAATGTCAGCTCGCCGTCCTGCACCTGGGCAACGCCCCCTTCCAGCAAATACCATCGGCTGCCGCCCTCCGCAAAATCCAGTCGCAGCGATCCATACCCCAGTCGGCTCAACACCGGCGACTGACCGGCGATCACGCCGTGCTGGCCGTCGGAGGCGGGGAACGATGCGTACTCCACCTCGCCGTCGTAGACCGTCTCGGTCGGCGTGACAATCGAGCAGTGGAAGGCCTTGGCCACGGGCAACTCCAGGGACACATCCCAAGGGCTGTGCCGGTCCGGTCCAGCGCGTCACAGTGTAGCGGCGAGTCATTGCAGCGCACAAGTCGGGCCAGACGACCCCGGCCGCATCTGCGCGCGCCGCATTTTTGGGGTCCCACATTGCGATTCCGGGGGGCTTGATTCTGAGGTACCAGTGAGAGTCGGTCTTTCTTGCGCGCGCCAGGGCGGCCGTGCGGGCCACTCAGCGCGCGCCAACCATGCCGCGTGCGCGATAACTTCGGCTAACCGGGGCTTATCTCCGCGCAACTCGCGCTAAGTCGGCGCTTCGCGAGCGCATCGAGGCTTATCTCTGACCAACTCGTGCGCGCCGGCGCGACCTCAACTCACCCTGCGCGCACGACGATGGCCGTTGGGCGCCGGACATCCACCGGCCCGGCACGGGCCGGCTCACCCGGACATGCATGAGGAAGCTCACAGCGAGCCGGGTTCTGTGAACCCGGTGGACGGCCGCATACCCCACGCTTCCGTCGCGCAGCTACGGGCCGCAGGTGCCGCATGGGTTACCACCGAGGGCCGAGCACCACTCGCCCAGCAGCTTCGTCAGGTCGTTCGAATCCACACACCCATCGGGCGGGCCCCCGCCCGGTCCGGCGATGTCCGCGAGGTCGAGATTCGCTTGCGTGCAGTTCTCGCAGGGCGGGCTCGGCGGGTTCGGATCGTTGACGGCGGAGCACCACGCCCCGAGCATGGCCACGAGGTCAGACGCGTCAACGCAACCATCAGGCACACCGCGCGGGCCGGTGAGGTCGGCGAGGACCGTGACGTCGAACGTGAAGGCGAATGATGCCTGCCCCGACCGGCTCGGCGGCACTGCGAGCCCTTCGATGAACGACCCGACTTGAACATCCAGGGTGTATACCCCCGGCTCGAGGGTGCCGGCGGCTTCGAGGGCCTGCTTGTTGGTTCCACCGCCGGGCGGGACCTCGATGGACTGTTGAAAGAGCAGGACGCCTCCGATCCGGCCCTCCCACAACCTGGCCAGACCACCGGCCAGAACAGTTTCGACCTTGGCATCGGGCAATGACCCCGCGGTCATCGTGCCGTCGAGAGCGAACCTGCTCGCCGACGGCAGCTCAAACGTCACTACGAAGCGGGAGATGCCGAAGGCGTGGGCGTGCCCCGGGACCGAGCCCTGGGCCTCGGACGTCGCGGTGCCCGAGGCGGTCATCGAAGCCGAATCGATCTGCGATTGCTGGTCGGCCGTCGCGCCGGCGAACCCCGAGACGCAGCCGTGCTGGGTCCGAACGAACGCATCGAAGGGCTCGAATCCCGCTGCCGCTTGGCTGTCGAAGAAGAAGTCAATGCTGCACTGCGGTGCGTTGACCTGCTCGTTGCTCACGCTACGGCTCTGATCGATGGGGATGATCGTTTGCGCTTCTGCTGCCCCACAGACGAAGAACGCTGCGGACACTGCGAAGACGCTACAGGTGTTCATCGTAGATTGTTGCGGACGCATCGCTGATCCTCCTTTGCGTTATGAGGAGACCTCACGGCGGTGCTGCTCAGCCTGTCTGCCAAATCCGTGGCCGCCAAAAGTCCCCACCATGTGACCAGGCATGAGCGTTACGGCACCAGTATACCACCGCTCACCGTCTGGTTGCAATGTTTATCTCGGGCGATTGCCGCCTCTCAGACCGTGTCGCCTGCAACGCTCACGCACACGGCCCCCAGTTCGCCAGCAGCGTCAGCAGGTCGAGGATGCCGACGGTGCCGTCGCCAACGAAGTCCGCCGCGCAGAGCGTCTCGCACCTAGGGGCCGCAGGTGCCGCAGGGGTTGCCGCCGACGACGGAGCACCATTCGGCCAGCAGCTTCGCTAGATCGAACGCATCGACGCACCCGAGTCCGGCACAGAACATTGAAACACGGAGAGCCACGGAGGACCACGGAGAGAAAGAAAGGATTCCGAATCCTCAAGCCCCAAGCCTCAGGACTCGCGCCTCAAGCCTCAAGCCCCAGGCCTCAAGCCTTTCTTATCACGCTTCGGCCGATCCTCAAATGCACTCATGGCGGGATTGTAGCAGAATATGCATTGGGAACTCCTAGGCTCACTTGCCTGTTGACGCTTCTTGGAAGAGTCGAAGTTTCAGTGATTGAAGTTGGAGGCCTCGCCCCCAAAACGTCATAACAGGCCAGAGAACTGAGGCAGATGCACGCCAGGTCTCGCCTGTCAAAAGGAGCATAATCGGGTTCGGTGCCCTTGCTGGTTTGTACTTTGCAATACGTCGGAGTGTCTTTATGTCCTTCGTACTGAGTACCGGTTTCCCATCTGGGTGGGTGTGCCATTCGCCTAAATAGACGACGCGGTTTCCCGACGAATGATATCGATTGGAAATCTCTTGGAGGTGATAATCGTGGTCCGGCCTGAACGATTCCGTAGTTCGTGCCGCACCAGGACCCGGCCCAATCATCTCTGTCACAACGGGTTCGGCTGGTGCCGTCCCCCAGTATCCCATCAGTACCCCACCTGTTTCATAGGGGAACTGTTGGATAGCTTCCGTTATGAAAGCTTCAAACACCGAGTGTGAAATCCACAGATTCGATGGTGGCTCTACTTGAGATTGCAAATGGGACATTCGGGATGAACAGGCAGGCTGTGGGGCATATACACTGGAGGTAAGAGTTCGCCTTGTTCATTACGAAACGAAATGTGTGTCACATCCCAGTTCATTCTCGGATAGCCAACTTCGTGGTGTTCACAGAGCGTCGATACTACAACTCGCACGCCCATCATCGCAATATCGAGCATATCGAAGCCAGTTCCCGTGAATGTTGTATCTCCACATCCGGCGGTCTGAAGGCTACCATTCGGATCAAAGGGCGGCTCGATTATTTTATCTTCCTTACTCCATTTTAGATAACACCAATAACAGCCGCTTTGGCTGTCATCGTTCTTGATCCTGAAGACTCGGCCACCCCATCCGCCTGGCGTCGCTGACATTCCAACGTACGGTATCCCGAGCTTGCGAGCATGATATGCCAGGTAGTTGTGTACACCAGGTTCCGCCGTCGCATCAAAAATCAAATTTGCATCCTGAGTCATCTCCTCAACAATCTGCTCATCCGGCAGTTTGTTTCTATCGTCAGGGTTTCGGATGCCTCCGAGTTTGGATGGCCAGTCTTTTATCTTGCAGTATGGAAACTCATGGATGATCCATTCCTTGATGACTTCCGTTTTGAGTCGCCCCGAGACTGTTAACCCTCGTGGCCAGCGTACGAGTGTTCCTGGATCTACTGTGTCATGATCGAGGATACGTAAGTCAGCCACTCCGGCTTTCGCCAGTTCGATCGCGGCCGGTGCGCCAAGACAGCCGAGACCGAATAATGCTACCTTTGCGTCGCGTAGAGGCTTGAGTTCCGGGATCCGAGCGGCGATGTCCTCTGGACCCGCCCGCGCGGCGCGGGCAAAGTAGTATTTACACTCCGTCATTGTCATCTCCCGTATCCTGTCAAGTGTTTCTGTGGGACGGCCGCGATCTTGTCTCGTGTAACGCGGCACGCGAACACCCATCCATGACCGCTCTCATCGCGCCACTTGTGCTGTTCCGGGAATATTGCAGCGTAAATGCTTAGATAGCCTCCCTTAAGCTGATTCTGCTTGAGCTTCGTAGAACGCGGATCCTGTCTTTGGATGTGCTCGAAGAAAAGCTGTTCCGTACCTGGAAGGCCCCGTGTTTGCGTACGTACCCAGCGTGCATCCACCGTCGTCTTGATCGTAAGTGTGCGTAGTGCAGGATCCGCCTTAGCTAGAACGCGGCCCCTGTCATTGTAGACCTTTAGAACTACGCCTCGTAATGGGCCTTTCTCATTCGGTTCCACTTGCTCGGTTAGACCAACTTTGAGGCAGCCACAGGTCTCATTTCCTAGATCCCAGTCGCTTTGCACTAGTACAGTGGATCCCGGAAAGTAGCGGTAATAATCTGAGAAGGGTTCAGCCTGTGGAGCTTCGATGCCGGCCACATCCTCGAAGGTGATGCGGGTCGACTTTTCGGTCAGCAGCCGTGCCTTCGACTTGCCGAAGCCCATGGCCTTGCCGCCACC
>JADFIM010000068.1:0-4444 GCA_022566725.1 Planctomycetota bacterium | reverse complement strand
ATAGCAAATTAGCGACCATGTCGGTAGTACGCCAATGTTCAGTCGCCCTTCCTATGAGGCAAAGGTTCTTATGGAATGGATTCTGGTAGTAAGGCAAATCGAGTGATTCGGCCTGTACCTCGAATCGAAAGTAGGGATAAAGGTCGGGAAATGTAACCGTCAAGTCAAGGGACTCGTCACCGACCTGCACATTGCTTAGGTGCAGGCGCATCACTCCCCATTTGCGTGCGTCTTTATCGATCTCGCAATCGATACCCGCATCGCGCAACGCTTCCAGTTCAGCATCCAACCTACCCGGGTTCCGTTCCCACCATTGTCCTGCCGTCATCCAACCTCACGTCTCCTCGGTGGTTGTGGAGGATCCGGAGGACCGGGCGGGTCATGGGGCGGACCCGGGGGACCATCAGGCGGCCCAGGAGGGTTGTCAGGTGGGCCGTGACCAGGAGTCTCGGGGGGTGTGTTCGTTTGGTGGTCTGCCATGGAAGTACCTTTCATGTTGAATTTCACGACAGACTGGGATCCGCCGTTCCGCCCATTCTACGCAGCCTACCAACAGGAGGCCAGCGCCGCCCTAGACCAAGTGTTCATACACGTTCCGCACCCAAGATATTGTACCGGCGTCTCAACTCGGAGATGTTCTTAGGGAGCCCCCGCGCAACACCGTAATGTTTTGCCCCGGGGCCCCGCCCCCAGAATCTTGCGGAATATGCGGCCCATGTCCCCTGATCAGGCGTCACCTGGGCGGGGGACATCGAGTGGGATGCGGGAGCGAGGCGTCCCGATTCCATCGGGACGGCTTTACAGAGTAAGACCGCGACCACCGGTCGCGGCTTTATGGAAGAAGTTCGGCGTTTCGATATTCGCCTTACGGGCACGGGCCCCAGTTGGCGAGCAATGCGAGCAGGTCGAGGATGCCGACGGTGCCGTTGCCGTCGAAGTCGGGCGGGCAGGGCGTCTCGCACGGGCCCCACGCGGCCAGCAGCAACAAGAGATCGAGGATGTTGATCCCGGCGCGCCGGGACCGTCGCCATTGAGATCGGCGGGGGCCGGGACCACTTCGATCACTGCCGGCCCGGTCGCGGGTGAGGTGACATAGAGCTCGGCGGCGGGAGCGTTTTGTGTTTGGAGGGAAACCGGGCTGTGGGCCCGCCTGCGGCGGGCTCGCTGGGGTGGGAGGACTCGGTGCGCGACGGTCGCGTCAACGCCGTGCGTGAGAGAAGACCGCGACCATCGGTCGCGGCTTTATAAGGAGCGAGGACTCGGCGGGTCGCTGGGGTGGGAGGACTCGGTGCGCGACGATCGCATCAACGCCGTGCGTGAGAGAAGACCGCGACCACCGGTCGCGGCTTTATGGGCCCGGCGGGATCGTGGCGTGTACAACGAGCGGCGCTGAGGACGGCAAGGGCAAGGTTAGAATCGAATCTCGCCGCCGACGAACGGTCCCGAAAGCGTGGCATCGAAACTGAAATCGCTACTGCTCGCATCGAACCCGATGATCTTGTATCCCGCGAAGACTCCGAAGTTGCTCATTGGCCGCCAGCCGATCGACACTGAGGCGTCGAAGAAGCTCGCCTCGATTTCCTGAATCGAGACATACAGGCCGGAGACATCGGCGATGATCAGGAAGTGGTCGATCGGCAGTTCGAGGTGGATGCCCGCCGTCGGAATTGGGATGTGTTCGTCGATGGTGTCTTGCAGCGGCGTGCCTTCCAGCACCAGGGACGCGGCGAGGTGGAAGTAATCCACGCCCATCGTCGTGCCAAGCTGGAACCCGTTGTCCTCGATCGAAAAGAACGAGTATTCGTAGTCGACCTTGAGGTTGCTGAGATCGATGTCTGTGCGGACCAGGTCGCCGATGGGGATGGTCAGATTGCCGAAGGTGATCACCTGGTTGGCGAGCTGTCGGCCGGATGACGCCAAGCTGAATCCGGAGACGTGGAAGTGGTGCTTGGCGAGATTGAAGCTGAGGTCTCCCAGGAACATCGTCTCGAGGTCCGAGACGCCGAGATCAGCGTCGAAATCGAGCGATGTGGCGAAATCAAAAATGTTCTGGAGGCTGATGTCGCCCTCGATCTTGGGGAGCCAGATCAGCGGGCGAAAGCTGATCAATCCGGCGCTGGGTATCTCGTTGATTTCCTGGAGTGTCGTCGTGAGCGGGTATGCGTTAGCGGCGGCGAACGCAGTCATGGTGTTGGGCGCGAGCGCGACGATGCTCGTGTCCCGGGGCGGTTGGGCCGGCGGATCGTCGTCGGGTGACCGGCCATGAGCCGAGGTCCAGGGAACCATCAGTTGCGTGGCGAGCACACAGGTCAACAGGCCGTGTCGCATCGATACTCTCCGGATAGGGTCGTGCCGTCTGTGGGGCCGGTCGTGATCCGCACGAGTTGGGTGCAACGGCCGACGTTCACGTTGGATCGGCAGAGCTTCGTGGGCCCATCAGATAGAAAGGAGGTTCCAGGAACCTTTTCTGACCCTTGTCCTCGGTTCCCCTCTGCGTGCTCTGCGACTCTGCGGTGAAAGACGGGGCGTTGGTGGACGCGTCAGCGGGACTTGGCGGCGCGGATGGCGAGGTTGTAGTTGCGGTAGGCCGGCTCTTCGGTGACTTCGCGCACGATATGCGCGGCCAGCCAATGCGGAATCGTGATCTTGGCGTCGGGCGAGGGCAGCTCGACTTCGGCCAGGACCAGGTCCAATTCGTCGAACTCGTCGATCTCCCAGACCAGCGGCGCCGCGGTGATGAGGTATCGCGTCTTGCGCAGTCGCCGGCCGGCCGTGCGAGGCCAGACTTGCTCGAACTGTTTCAGCGTGATGGCGCGCTGCAGCTCCCGGCGGACGAGCCCTTCGCCGTGCTTGATCGTGTGCGAACAATCGACCGAGCCGTCCGCATGAATCGTTCGGCGCAGCCGGCCCTCGGTGAGCTCGGAGCCGGTTGCATCGAGGTCGGCGGTGTGCTCGTCGGGCGGCAGGTATCCCTGCTCGATGCGGCGGACGACGGCGTCTTTGGGGATCGCCGGCAGTTGAGCGAGCAGATAGGCCCGCTCGATTTCCAGCTGCGCCTGGCTCGCATCACCCTGCGGATTGAAGGAATCGGACACGATTGGGGTTCCCTTGTCTTGGGGCGGTTGCGCTTCAAGTGTAGCGATCATGGGAGGCGCGCACGTCAGTAAGCGGCCGAGCTGCGTCCGCTCGTTTACGGCGAGGGGCTCGCCACGGACGCTCCACCTGCTCAACAAGCGCTCCAGGCCTTCCCGTTCAGGGCGCACAGAGCCGCGCCTGCCAGATCGCGCAGCTGCTGGTGCATCTGCGCGTCGTCGAGAAGAGATTGCAAGGCCCGTTGCAGCGCGGCGTCGGATTGACGGCTCACGCGGCGGTGATAACGGACCAGAGCTGCGGCAATAGCGGCAGCATACAACCGGGCGCCCACCCGCCGGTCCGCCGATGTCTCGCCGATGATACGCATCGCCTTGTACACGCTCTTGGCCTGTTGCAGATGCTCAAGGGGAACATCGGCATCGGTCAACAGAGCCACCGCGGACCGATGGGAGGGATCGATGTCTCTGGCCAGCCAATCTGCGGTGGCCATGGCCGGATCGACCGGCGCTTCCAGGGCTGAGCGAAACGCCTCTTTCAACTGATCGTCCATGGTTGTGCTCATGACGGCTGCTCCAGATCTCGTAGCAATTGATGCAGTTCGTCGTCGATCTCAGTGGGGCTGCTTAGGGTTTGGCCGACTTCAAAGTACAGCGCGGCGACGAAACGACGCTTGACGGTGACCATCATGTTCCTGGCCTGTGATGTATTCTTGAGGCCGAGGCGCTGCACCAACTCCGCATAGTCGGTGGGGGGCTCGCCCAGAAGCAGGGGGCGAGCGACGCGATGCTCAAAGACCGTCCAATGGGCGTCCAGGCCGTCGGCCAGGCACTCGGCTCCAACGGTGTCCAGCACGCGCCTGATCAAGGTGGCGGTCCACTGATAACAAAAGGCCTGGTCCGGCGTGCGATGCGAGCCGGTCGGCGGCAGGTTCGCGACGATCTGTTGTGGGTTGGTCAGTTTCAGCGGCTTTGGCCGCCGCTCACTGTGCCGCATGCGCCGCTCGTGGCGGTGCTGCTGGCGCAGATAGTTCTTTACGGCGCTCAGCAGCAGGGTGCGGAATCGCCCGCGATGCGGATCGGCGCCGGCGCAGAGGCGGCGAGAAATGATGATGTCGCAGACGAAGCCTTGGGTGAGGTCGGCCGATTCGTGGACGTCGCGGCCGGTTGAGCGGATGTAGGCGTACACGGCCGGCCAGTACCGCCGCAGGAGCCGCTCCAGGGCGTCGGCGGCAGCCTGCTCGTCGGCGTGGCCGGCCTCGACGATCAGGGACCAATCGGTGCGCGATGAGCCGGCTTCGACCAGTTGCACGAGGGCCCTCCCAATGGCGGGACCTGGCGCGGTCTTGGGCCAT
>JADFIM010000067.1 GCA_022566725.1 Planctomycetota bacterium | reverse complement strand
GGCCGGCAGGAATCACTTGATGCGCAGGATTCGCTTCAGCAGCCTCCAACGTGCCACCACCCCCGGACCGATTCCCTTTCCGCACCAACGGGCCACAACCGCGTGGGAGATCAGCGAGCAGCAGCAGCGTCGACCCGACCGTGCGACCGGCGGCGAAGGGCCCGCGGTGGATGTCTTCACCGCCTTGGATGCGGTGAGTCGGCGGATGGAAGACCTGGCCCGCGAACTGGGGTGCCTGGGGTACTTTTATGATGACGACGACCGCCCCCGCGCTGCATAGGTCTACCCGCGGCTAGATAGACCCGGCATCTTGCCGGGTAGAGGTTCCCGCTCTTCATCCCTCGCCGACGCGCCGAGCGAGATGGGCGGTGACCGCGCGTCGCATCAGGGTGTGCAGGCGCTGTGCTCGATAGGTCGCGTCCGACACGATCATCGGCATGACCGGGGTCGGCGTGCGATCGAATCGTGCCTCGGCCGGCCGCGGCGCCATCCGGCGACTCGGCTCCTGGCGTATCGTCACCTCTTGGGGGGCAACTGCGACACTGCCGACTCGCTGCGGTTGAAGCTTGAGGTTGATCCGTCCGTCGAACCGGCCGGACGGCCGCGCGCCGGCGGAGGCATTGGACCTGGTCTGGTACCCCCGCACATCAACGCCGGGAGGGCCAACGAAGAACACGGTGTCGTTGGGGATCAGCGCCCGCAGACCCCTGCGATCGCGCGCATAAACCGATCGAGGGAAGACGGCGTGGAGAGCACCATGGATCCGCATCAGACGGTCATCCTCGCCCGGGACTCGATAAACATGCTCGAAGTCGCTCGGCTGACGCAGACCTGTCTCAATCTTGCGGAGGCTCGCGGACAGCGCCGAGATGTCCTCGATCGTCTGATCGACCGGCACCAGCGTGTCCGCCTGACCCGCAACGGGCGCCGGGCCGATAAGGATCGCCAACCCCAAGAAGCTCAAATGGAAAGCCGTCCGCATGTGCTCAAACCATCGGCATCGAGACGCCATCACCTTGACGCTGCCTTGAAAGCGACGAGGACTATACGTGCCCAGGCGTCGGTTGGTCGCGGCAAAGCTGCGTTCTGCGCGTGGCTTGCCATGCTTCTCCCTACCGCCCCAATGTCGCTTGTGCGTCAGTCCGATAGGAGCGTTGTTGTAGCCGCAGGGAGGTACACCATGTCGGCGTCGGTCCGCACCACAAGCCCGCGCATCGGATCGGTTCGAATCACCGTTCCGGATACAGTCCGCAGCCCGGTGCGAAACGTGGCGCGGACGCCTTGCAACACGTCGCGACGCGAGAACTCAGCGATGAGTTGCTCTTGGGGCAGGTGCAGCGCCCGGTTCATGGTCCGTAGCAGTGCTACGAGGGCGTCGACCCGATCGATCCGGGCGCCCAGTTGCACGAAGCTGACGGCCCGGCCGGCCAGCTCCTGCGGCCAGTGCGTTTGGAGCACGTTCATTCCAATTCCGATAAGAGCTCTTTGATCGGACTGCTCAATGAGCACGCCCGCAAGCTTGCGACCATCGACAACAATGTCGTTGGGCCATTTGATCCCGACCGATCGACCAAGCAGCGCTTCGGCGGCTTGGGCGACGCCGACAGCGCAGGCGATCGCCAGACGTTCCGCCGGCGCACGTTCAGCAACAATGGTGGCCGCAATGCCTTGCTCGTGGGTGTCGGCCCAGGTTCGCCCCAATCGACCACGGCCGGCTGTCTGCCGCCAGGCAACGACGATATCCGCAGGTTTCGCGTCGAGTCGTTTGGCTGCGTCCTGAGTGGAGTCGGTCTCTCGCAGCACGATCACCCGGCCGGGCCGGCCGCCGTCGCCGTCAAGCACGGATTCCAGACGGCTGGTCCATTGTTCAATCGGTGTTCCAACCATGGGTCAGGTGAGATCGAGGCCGACATCCAGCCACGCCGGGCCGTGGGTGAGCGCTCCGACGGAAATCCGATCGACACCGGTCTCAGCCACAGCGCGGACGGTTCGCAGGTCAACCCGGCCGGAGGCTTCGAGCAGTACGTTCCCCCCGGCGGCATCGCGCATAGCGACCGCGGTTCGCAACTGTTGGATCGGCATGTTGTCCAGCAGCACCATGTCGATCAAACCCGGTTGACCTTCCAGTACCAACCGGAGCTGCTCCAATGTATCGACCTCGATTTCGACGAACCGAAGATCGTATTGATTGCGGGCCCGTTGGCAGGCCGTGGTAACGGCGCCGATGAACTCACTGGGGGTCAGGTGGGCCAGGTGATTGTCCTTGAACAGTACCGCATCGTACAGGCCAAGCCGGTGCACCGTGCCGCCGCCACAGCGGACCGCATACTTCTCCAGCGACCGCATTCCGGGAGTGGTCTTGCGCGTGTCGCAAATTGCGGCCTTGGTCCCGGCCACTTCATCAACATACCGTCGAGTGAGCGTGGCAATTCCGCTGAGCCGGCCGACGATGTTGAGCATGGTGCGTTCGGCGGTGAGGATCGGCGCCAGCTCGCCGACCAGCCGCCACAGTGGTTGCCCGGCGGTGCACCGCTCGCCGTCGCCGATTGACGGCTCGAAGTCCGCAGCGCAATCGAAGGCGTCGAGGATGTGCCCCATGGCCGCCAGCCCGGCGACAACCCCCGGCTCGCGAGCCACCCCCACCGCACGTACTGCCCGCCCATCGTCGATGATGCTTGCCGTGGTAACGTCGCCAACGTCGCCGAGTTCTTCGGCGCGAGCGGCGGCCAGCAGCCGGTCGAGTGATCCGTCAGCGGTGAGCGCGTCAAACACGCGCGGCAGCCCAAGAGTGTTGAGATCGAGCATCCCGCCTGTATTCTACGGTGGTTTGCGATTGTCGGAAGCCCGCCGCTATGCTCTGGGCGCTGCCGGCTCTCAACGAGGATGAATCATGAGCGAAGGCGAACCCACCATCTTCGACAAGATTATCAGCGGCGAGATTCCGTGTCACAAGATCTACGAGGATGACCACGTCCTGGCGTTCCTTGACATCGGCCCGCTCAGCGACGGCCACACGCTGCTCATCCCCAAAGAGCCCGCTGCACACTTGCACGAGCTGAGCGATGAATCGGCTGCGGCGCTGGGTCGCGTGCTGCCGCGACTGTGTCGAGCGGTCGTGAGCGCGACCGGGGCGACGGCCTACAACGTGCTGCAGAATAATGGCGCCGCAGCCCACCAGGTCGTGATGCACGTGCACTTCCACATCATTGCGAAGTTTCCCGACGCCGGGCTAGGCATCGGTTGGAGCGCCGGCCGGCTCGACGAGACGCGGGCACATGACCTGGTCCAGCGCATGCGGGCGGCGATGGAAAAGGTGTAGCCGCGGCCGCTAGGCCGCGCGCTTGCACCAAGTAGCCGGGACGCTACACGTCCCGGTACCGGCGGGCGTAGCCCGCCGGCTACCCGCGCGACCGGCGATCCGCTAGTCTATGGCGATGGCCGGGGCCGTGCTTCCAAATGACTCTTGAACAAAGGCGCAGAACATCATGGTGAAGAGACTTGTGCTTTACACAGTGGGCGGGCTCCTGATGGGCGCAGCCGCGACGCTGTTCGCATCCGGCAAGGATTACAGCGCCATCCCGCCCCAGGCTCGGGAAGTTGAAACGACACTCAGAGGCCAGCCCGTCGATCTTGCCCAGGCGATCGATGCCGCGCAGGAGCTCACCGGCGGTGTGGTCGCCTCGGCAAGCTTCGACCTCAACAACGCGGCCAAGACCATCGACATCATCGTCTTCGCCGACGGCGCCAAGCGCCGCCTCACTTTCGAGACGATCGGCTGCAGTGTAGAATCGGACGTCATGGTACCCCGATTCCCCGGCGATCCGGTTCAAGGCGATTGGATCGAGACCGACTCCGGCCTGAAGTATTTCGACCTCGTCCAAGGTGACGGCCCGCAGCCGGCCGGCCCGAGCACGAAGGTGAACGTCCACTACACCGGGTGGCTTGTGGACGGGACCAAGTTCGACAGTTCCGTCGATCGGGGCCAGCCGGCGACGTTCGCGTTGGGCAAGGTGATCGGCGGCTGGACGGAAGGCGTGGGGTCGATGTGCGTCGGCGGCAAACGCAAGCTGATCATCCCGTACAACCTGGCCTACGGTGAGCGCGGCAGCAGAAGCATCCCGCCCAAAGCGACGCTCATCTTCGACGTCGAACTCCTGGAGATCGTCGAGGAGTAACCGTTGTCCATTGCGCTGCGCGCACCGTGGATGCTATGGACTCGTGTCGGCCATCCTCACTGTAAAGCGGCTACGGGGCGGGCCAGGGGAATGATTCCAGGTGCTCGCGGAGGTGCCGGGCGGTGGGGAATCTGGCGCTGATGAGGTCCCGACGCAGGCCGCGGCAGACGGCCTTCACCGCCGGCGATTGAGTGGCGTAGCGCTGCCGGCCGCCGATGGCTTCGTAGAGCAAATGAACCAACTGCACCACGTCCTCGCGGATGTGGTATGCCGACGGCGCTCCCCAGTGGTAGAAGTCCACGAGCTTGACGTTGAAGAAGATGCCCTGCCGCTGGACCATTACATTCTGCGAATGCAGGTCGCCGTGGTATTCGCCCACCTTGTGGATCTGCTCCACTCCCGACGCCAGGGTGTACAGCAGATGCATGGCCTCGAAGGGCTGCAGCCGCTTGCCCGGCTGGTGGGCGAGAAAGTCGCTCAGCAGCTCGCCCTCGACGAACTCGCTGATCAGGCACGTCACCGGCACGCCTTGGGAGTGGATCACCTCCGAGTGGTGGTATTGAATGACGATTGGACATTTGCGCAGTCGATTGAGCTTCCGGGCGTAGAAGGTGACAGCTCGGTCGCGGACGTTGCGGTGCGGGAAGAACACCTTGGCCGCCCGGGGGATGCCGGTGCGGGTCTCCACGACCTTGTACACCTCGCCCTCCCATCCCGCGCCCAGCAGCGACTCGACGGCGTACTTGCCCGCTAGTGTCCGGCCGGGCTTCAGCTCGAACGTGCTGATCCGCGGCGTTGGCTTGGTGTTGTTTGCACGTCGCATCGTCTCGTCCAACCTAGCTCAACGGCGTATGCACCACTGAGCGAACCTTTGATCTCGCCTTCGGTCGGCCGGCAGCAGTACCCCGGCGAGCGGGCACGCGGGACCGGCGCACCGATGAGTCTACGGAAACACGCCACGGAGGTCGTACACCTTGCCGATCCGCTCCAGCGCCGCACAGTAGCTGGCGGTCCGCATGTCGCATTCATACTTCACGCGGGCGAGCTTCACGCGCCTCGCCGCCAGCACCATATGGATGTTGAGCCGATGATCGACTTCCTCAGCCGTCCAGTACATGGCCGATCGGTTCTGGACCCACTCGAAATAGGAGACGGTCACGCCGCCGGCGTTACAGAGGATGGCGGGCAGGATTTCGATGCCTCGCTGCGTGAGGACCGCGTCACCTTCGGGCGTGGTGGGGGCGTTGGCGGCCTCAGCCAGAACCCGGGCGTTGATCAACTTCGCTCTTCGCGACGTGATCATCTGCTCCAGAGCGGCGGGGATGAAGACGTCCACGGGCACGCCATAGAACTCCTGCTCACTGATCGCTTCGGCTTCGTTGAAGCCGCCCACGCCCCCGGTCTGGGAGACGTGGTCGGCGAGCGCGTTGGGGTTGATCCCCTGGTCGTTGTGGATGGCTCCGGTGTGGTCGAGCACCGCCCGCAGCGATGCCCCCAGCTCCACCAGCAGCCGCCCGGTCCATCCGCCGACGTTGCCGAATCCGATCAGACTGAAGCTCATCTTGTCGATGTCGATTCCCAGCTCCGGCAGCATTTCCTTGAACACGTTGACCATGCCCTGGCCGGTCGCCTTGTCTCGGCCGAGCGATCCGCCCATCACCACAGGCTTGCCGGTGACGATGCGCAGCGTGTCGTGGCGCTCGTGCTCGGGGGTCATCTGGGCGTAGGTGTCGGCAAACCAAGCCATGATCTGGGCGTTGGTGCCCACGTCCGGGGCGGGAATGTCGTAATCGGGCCCGATCTGATTGCTGATCGCTGAGCAGAACCGGCGGGTGACTCGCATCAGCTCGTCGCGGCTGAGATCGCGCGGGTTGCACTTGACCCCGCCCTTGCCGCCGCCGAAGGGGATCCGCACCAGCGAACATTTCATCGTCATCAGGACCGCCAGCGCCTTGATGTGGTCCAGGTGGACATCCGGGTGGTAGCGAATGCCGCCCTTGTACGGCCCCAGGGCATTGTTGTGCTGAACCCGATAGCCCTTGAACAAGTCGTGGTGGCCGTCGTCCATGAGCACCGGAAAGTGCACCATGATCTCGTTGTGGGGCTGGGCAAGAATGATCTGTTGATGGTGGGCTAGCCCCACGAGTTGAGCGGCAATGAGCACCTGCTCGATCGTCTGGTGGAACAGGTTCGCCGGATCCTTGACGATCTCGAGCTCTTCAAACACCTTCGCCGGCAGATGGGCCTGGGCGATCGGCGGATGCTGGGTGGCGGTGGCGTCGGCCATGAACGGGAACTCCGCAGAGCAATGCCAAGGTTCGCCGACGATCCCGATCGAATCGAGACCCCCCGGCGAGCGGCCATCCTCAGCAGTGACCCGCTGAGGAGACGGACCCGCAGATCATAGCGTCTGCGCCGGTGAAGTCAGCGCCTTGGATTCAGGGAAATCGTCGCCGCCGGCCCGACCGCCAGCGCCGCCGCCGCCAATCAGGAGGACCATGTCTCAGTAGCGGTAGGAATGATGGCCGTGGCCGGGATGGTGGCCATAGCCGGCGTGTCGGTAGACACTGTGTCCATAGTGCCCGGGGCGGTAATGGGGGTGACGGTAGGCGCGATGGTAGCCGTAGTGCGGCCCGTCGTAGACCCCAGCGGTGACGAGGACACCGCTTGAATAGCCATAACCGTAGCTGCCGGTGTAGAGCCCGTCGTGGCACCCGGCCAGGAGCAACACGGCGATCAGAAGGCACAAGGAGCCGGCAACGCGCATGGGATCATCTCCAGAGTTGGACCCTGTAGGACAAGACACAACACCGGCCGGTTTATTCCATGCCCGACCGAGGAGACGACCGGCTCTCGTCGCTGAATGGACGTAAACTTTGCTCGACGCGAGGCGCCGTGGCCGGCCGCAGTTTGGCACTACGGCGTTGGATCCCTCGCGAACGGCGCGGTGAGCTGGCGGGTCAAAGCGAAAGGAGCAGGAATCAATGATCACGGGCGTCCACACCATGTTCTACACGTCGGAGCCCCAAGAGCTCCGGGCGTTCATCCGCGACAAGCTCGGGTTCTCGTATACCGATGTCGGGGACGGCTGGCTGATCTTCGACCTCCCGCAAGCCGACATGGGCTGTCACCCTGCGGAGGCCCAAGACGGCCAACGCTCGGGAACCCACTACATCTCGTTCTATTGCGACGAGATCGAGAAGACGGTGGCCCAGCTCAAGGCTCGGGGTGTCGAGTTCACAGACGAGGTTCGTGATCTCGGCTATGGGCTGGCGACTCACTTCCGGATGCCGGGCGATTTCCAGGTCCAGCTCTTCCAGCCGCATTACGCCAAGCGGGCCAGCGCGGAGTAACAACCATAAAGCCCCGGGCTTGCCCGGGGTTCTGGGTTGCTACATCAGAGGTGCTTACGCCAGCGCGGCTTGGGCGGCGACCAATCTCGCGATCGGCACGCGGAAGGGCGAGCAGCTCACGTAGTCCAAGCCGATCTGGTGGAAGAAGCGGATCGACGCCGGGTCGCCGCCATGCTCGCCGCAGATGCCGAGCTTGAGCGAGGCTTTGGTCTGCCGCCCCAGCCGGCAAGCCGTCTTGACCAGATCGCCCACGCCGGTCTCGTCCAGCGTCTGGAACGGGTCGCGATCGAGGACCTGCTGTTCCAAATAGGCAGGCAGGAAGCTGTTGATGTCGTCGCGGCTGAAGCCGTAGGTCATCTGCGTCAGATCGTTGGTGCCGAAGCTGAAGAAGTCAGCAACCTCGGCGATCGAATCGGCGACCAAGGCCGCGCGCGGCACCTCGATCATCGTGCCGATCGGAATGTCGAGCTTGCCGGTATATTTCTTGGCCGTGCGAACATTCTCGATTGTTTCTTCGGTGAGCGTGCGAAGCATGGCCAGCTCACGGCGGATGCCGACGAGGGGGATCATGATCTCCGGCTGGGCGTCGATGCGCTTCTTCTTGCAGGCGATCATCGCCTCGACGATGGCCGTGACCTGCATGATCAGTATTTCCGGATAGGTGACCGCGAGCCGGCAGCCGCGATGCCCGAGCATGGGGTTCAGCTCGTGGAGCATGGCCACGCGCTGCTTGATGCGTCGCGGCGCCACGCCCATTCGCCCGGCCAGTTCGCGCTGGGCCTTGGGCTCGTGCGGCAGAAACTCGTGCAGCGGCGGATCAAACAGCCGAATCGTCACCGGCAGGCCCTTCATCGCGGTGAAGATGCCGATGAAGTCCTTCCGCTGGTAGGGCAGCAACTTTTTGAGCGCGCGGCGGCGATCATCACCCGACTCAGCGAGAATCATTTGGCGCATGGCGTTGATGCGCTCGCCTTCGAAGAACATGTGCTCGGTGCGGCACAGGCCGATGCCCTGGGCTCCATACTTGCGGGCCCGCTTGGCATCCGCGGGGGTATCGGCGTTGGTGCGCACGCCAAGGCGGCGTGACGCATCGGCCCACGTCATGAGCGTGGCGAAATCGCTGGAGAGTCTGGGAACCGAACGCTTTACCTCACCCAGCAGAACTTCGCCCGTTGAGCCGTCTATGGAGAGCACGTCACGGTGGGTGAACGTCGCGCCGTTGATGATGAGCCGGCGTCGCTTCGGATCGATGTCCAGCGCGACGGCGCCGGCGACGCAACACTTGCCCCAGCCGCGGGCGACCACCGCCGCGTGAGAAGTCATCCCGCCGGTCGAGGTCAGAATACCAGCCGCGTGGTGCATGCCGTCGATATCTTCCGGCGACGTCGCCTTGCGCACGAGCAGGACCTGCTCTCCCGCCTGCGCGCGCTCCACGGCTTCTTCGGCGGTGAAAGCGAGCGTGCCCGTCGCCGCGCCGGGCGAGGCGGGCAGCCCTTTCGCAATGACCTTGGCCGCCTTCTTGTCCGCCTCGGCGAAGCTGGGTAGCAGCAGTTGCGTGAGGTCCTCAGCGGGCACACGCCGCAGAGCTTCGCTACGGTCGATAAGGGCCTCGCTGACCATGTTGACCGCGATCTTCACCGCTGCTGCGCCCGTTCGTTCACCGCGGCGCGTCTGCAAGACATAGAGCCGGCCGCGCTCGACCGTGAACTCGATGTCCTGCATGTCACGGTAATGCCCCTCGAGCGTGTCCTTGATTTCGAGCAATTGGTTGTAGCAGGTCTCGTTCCAGCGGCGCATTTGGCTGACCGGCTTCGGCGTGCGGATCCCGGCCACCACATCCTCGCCTTGGGCGTTGACAAGAAACTCCCCGTAAAGCTTGCGTTCGCCGGTTGACGGATTCCGAGTGAACGCTACGCCGGTGCTGCAATCATCGCCCAGATTGCCGAACACCATGGCCTGGACGTTGACCGCCGTGCCGCGCAGCCCCGTAATCTCGTTGATCCGGCGATAGGTGACAGCGCGCGCGCCGTTCCAGGAGCGAAAGACCGCTTCGATCGCCCGCTCGAGTTGTTCGTAGGGGTCTTGGGGGAACCGGCCGCGAACGTGCCTGCGATACACCGCCTGGTACGCTTCGCACAGTTGCTCCATGCCGTCGGCGGGCACATCCGTGTCCTGCGCGGCGCCATAGTTCGCTTTGATGCGGTCGAAGCTGGCCTCGAAGTGTTCGTGATCAATGCCCATGACCACGGCCCCGAACATGTTGATCAGCCGGCGATAGGCGTCGTAGGCAAAGCGCGGGTTGTTCGTCGCCGCCGCCAATCCCCGACACGATTCATCGGTCAACCCGAGGTTTAGCACGGTGTCCATCATGCCGGGCATGGAAACCGCTGCGCCGCTTCGCACGGAGACCAGCAATGGGTTCGTGGCCGAGCCGAACGTCTTGCCGGTTTCGGTCTCGACCAACGCCACGCTGTTGCGCACATGGCTCATCAGAGCGGACGGCAAACGCTGATCGTTCTTGTCAAAGGCAGCGCAAACCTCGGTGGTGATCGTGAACCCCGGGGGAACGGGCAGGCCGATCGCGCTCATCTCGGCGAGGTTCGCGCCCTTGCCGCCCAGCAGATCGCGATGCGAGGCATTGCCCTCGGTCTTGGTTCGACCGAAATGGTAGATCATCCTCATTTCCGTGGCCCCAGCGCGAGCGGACGGCGAGGCGGTCCTGGGCTCGGGTGCTCGGATCGAAGCGGTCACGCGCATGGGCATCGGTCAGAATCCCGTGTGAGTTCGGTCAAACGATGAAGTGTAACGCACCGGGCACAACCCTCAAAGATCACCCGCATCGCAGACCGGCTTCGCGCATGGGCAGGCCAGGTCGATATGATCGCGGCGATGCGTGGTGCCCCGGCTGTTGAACCGCTCAGTTGGAAGTGCGCCCCGCTGGCCGTTGCCGCGGCCTGGCCGGCCCATCGGCCGCTGGTCATGCTTCATTCCGCTCGACCGCACCCGCGGTGGGCTCGATGGTCGGTTCTGAGCAGCCCTCGTGCCACATTCCGGTTCGGCCGGAAGACCACCTGGACCGGGTCGCCGCCGGCCGCCCTTGTCTGTGGGCGGTTGGAGCTGACACATGATCCGATGGTCGATCTTGACACCCTGATGACCGCGACGCGGCTGGATCGCGAAGCGCCCGCCAACCCTGCGGTCCCGTTTCTCGGCGGATGGATCGGGTACTTCTCGTACGACCTGGGCCGACGGCTGGAGCCGACCGCACAACACAATGCATCGGCGGTCAATGATCGCCCCTGGCCGGAGGTGGAGCTTGCGTGGTGCCCGGGCGCTTTGGTGTATGACAATCTTCATCGCCGATGGTTCGCCGTTGGTGACATTCCCGAGGCAGCCTCCCTGCGAGGCGATGGTGATGAAGGCAATACCTTCAAGGCCGCAGCTCTCCGGAGCAATGTCGAGCCGGATGAATACCTTGCGATGGTTGCCCGGACGATCGACTACATCGCGGCCGGTGACGTCTTTCAGGCAAACATCACCCATCGGTTGTCGGCATCGTTTGCTGGGTCAACGCGCGCGCTTGCCTGCAGGGCGCTGGCGCTGAGCGGAGCCTGGTACGGGGCGTATCTTGAGTTGCCGCAAGGCCGATGCATCTGCTCGCTCAGCCCGGAGCTGTTCCTCGATGTCGATTTCCGGACCCGGGCGGTGGTGACTCGGCCGATCAAAGGCACCCGCCCTAGCGCGGCCCAGCGACGAGAGCTGCTCGACTCAGCCAAGGATGCCGCGGAGCTGCACATGATTGTTGATCTGATGCGCAACGATCTGGGGAGAGTGTGTGAATACGGCTCAGTGCATGTCCCGCAGGCCAGGACGATCGAAACCCACCCCACCGTGCATCACGGAGTGGCGGAGGTGACCGGCACGCTACGGCCTCAGATATGCCTAGCCGACCTGCTGCGAGCGACGTTCCCCGGCGGGTCGGTCACCGGGGCGCCGAAGATTCGGGCCATGCAGATCATCGACGAGCTGGAG
>JADFIM010000066.1 GCA_022566725.1 Planctomycetota bacterium | reverse complement strand
CCTGGCGGGATGCCGTACCGTTGCGCGCTGCCGAACTCTCGGGGCACCGCACTTTCCTCGTCCGGAGTCCAGATCAAGCGCTCGTAGCGAGCAACGTCAAACGAGTTGGTTCGGTGGCTCCAAAACCGCTTTGGGGTGATATGGACCATCGTGTCATAGCCAAGCGCTTCGAGCACCTTCTTGACCGCGGGCGATGGCCAGAACGCCTCCAGAAGCACGAGATCGGCCGGCTCGACCGGTGGCGGGGAGGGTTGCGTCGGGCCGTGGCAGAGCTGAGGCGTGGCGGCAACGGCGATAACGAGACCGGCTACCCATTGCGTGATCGTCCATGTTGTTCGCATGAGAGAGTCCTTGCCCACAGCAACGTAGCGAAACGCCTGACGATTTCCAGGTCATGGATGATCCAGTGGATCCTTGTGTGCATTGGAGCTCACGTGCTGGTCTTGGGCGGTTGAGGTGGCGAAGCCGACGGCATACCTCCCCGGCGGACGCGGCCGCGGCACCTTCGGTTCGAGGCCCCGGCGCAAGCGGGCGATGTTCGAGCGGTGCTTGTAGACGACCAGCAGAGCCATGGCGGTCGTGACCAACACCGGCGGCGAGCCATGGACCACCGCATCCAACGAATGCGCAAGCGGCATCTCCAGAGCGTCATTGGGAAGAACCGAAAGAAGATAGCCTACGGGCATGCTCGCCGCGGCGAGCATGCTGGCCACGGACACGTATCTGGTCAGTCGCAACGTGCCATACCACACGATCATCGCGCCGAGCGCCGCCAGGGTGAGCAGCGGCCACATCGCCGCCATCGCCCCGAACCCCGTGGCCACGCCTTTTCCGCCGCGCCACTTCAAGAACGGCGAATACATGTGGCCGAAGATCGCTGCGCATGCGACTGCCAGCCACAGCCACATCTGCTGCTGATGCAGCATCGCAGCTGGGCGGTTGATCACGTCGTTCACGACACCCCCGATCACGACCGGCAACGCGCCCTTGCTCACGTCCAGGAAGAAACAGAGAATCCCCAACCTTCGCCCCAACACTCGAATGACGTTGGTGGCTCCGATGTTCTTCGAGCCATGCTCGCGGATGTCGATGCCCTTGGCTCGGCCGATGATCACCCCGAACGGAATCGATCCGACCAGATACCCGCCGACAATGCACGTCAACCAGCCAATCATGATTGAGACCTATCCGTAGCACTGCGACGCATGATCTGCTGCTACTGGGGTCGGCAAAAGAATAATGAACCGAAGGTGTAGGGGCGGTCGGGGTACTTGCGGTCCAGCCGGTAGCGTGTGCCGGTGTCCACGAACGAGTCGTTGACCATCAGGGGCAGCCCCACAGCCTGGCAGATCTCCTGCACCTGGGCGGCGTCTTTGAGCGGCGCTTCGGTCGGCGCGTGCTCGCCGTAGTCGAATGTGACGCACATTTGCCCGCCGGGCTTGAGGAGGCCGGCTATCCGGCGAGCAGCGGTCTGTTGTCCCGGGGGAGGAATGTGTTCAATCACGCAGAAGCTGTACGCACGATCGAACCCCCCCTCAACGCCGAGGTCCTCTGAGGACGGATCTTCATCGACAAGATTGGTTGTCCGGGCATCGATGTGCAACCCTCGCCGCCGCGCGGTCCCATTCGTCTGTGCCGTCAGCTTCTCATCGATGTCGAGGCACACCACGCGGTCGCCTTGTGAAGCGAGGTAGAAGACCGGCGCCGTCATCGCTCCGCCTACCTCCAATACCGTCATCGAGTTCTTGGTGCGACGGACGGGGGCGGAAGCACCAGTCAATGCGAGCCCTCGTGCGTACTCCCACATTTTGTGCTTGCGGATATACAGTCGTCTCTTGACGTGCCCGTTGACCGCCAACCGTTCCCCCCTCAGCAGCCAGTTCCACAGCCAACGGTGAAGCGAAGCGACGGTGGGTTGAATCTGGGGGGACCGAAGGTCGGAGAACTCGAGCGTCTTGTTGATGATCGGTGCCGAACTCATCAGCGCCTCACGATTGTGTCGATTCGTTTGTGTCGTTGGCCGAGAGGTTGTAGCGAATCGCGGCCCGATGGCACAGCGTCAGCGCGACGATGAGCGTAAAGAGCCCGAACATCTGACCGTTGAGGTGATACGCGTCAAACACCCCCCCGATGAGCCAGCTGATGAGGACGAAGAGCGTGCCGTCGGCGTAGAGATGGTCCGGCGGATCGAGGAAGGAGCGCCGCAGGCTCAGCCCGACGACGGCGAGCAGAATCAGGCCGCCGAGAGCTCCGGTCGTGGCGAGTTGATGCAGATACATCGAGTGGGCATGGTGGTCGCTCGGCGATAGCTGCCCATAGCCGAGCGTTTCGATCGCTTTGCGATATCCGCCCGCCCCGGCGCCGGTGAGCGGCGCATCGGCAAACGCAGCCCAGGCGCCTGACCACCACCACAACCGCCGGCCCACATCCGTGTCATACTCTCCAGCCTCCGCCGATTGGAGGTTGGTGATCGCCTGATTGACGCGCGAGCGGATGAAGTCGTCCGCGATCAGCCAAGTCGTGGCGGCGCCAAGGAGACCGACGATCATCGCCACGATCACGGCACGCCGCGCCCAAGGCCGTCTGATTCCCATCATCACCAATGCCAATGGCACCGCCACGGCGGCGGCAATCCATGGGCCGCGACTCCCGGAATAGACCAGGCCGGCTGTCGCCACGATGAGTCCCGCCACAGACAACCAACGGATCCAACCCTTGCCGCGAACGACCGCGGACATATGCCAGCACACCGCTGCGACGCAGAAGGCTCCGGTTTGAATCGGATGAATGAGCCCCGGCAGCCGTTGATTCCCGCTCGGACTCAAGCCGAAGATCTCCAACCCCTGGCCGGCCTGCACGAGGTTCTGCCCAAAGACGCCCACCAGGAACGCCGCGACCAGCCACGGCGCGCGGTCCAACACCGGCCAGAGCATCAGCGGCGTAAGGATCACCCGACATGCGCCCAGCTCCTCGAGCCCTTCGACTCGATCGGCGCTCCACAGGATGCTCACCGCGTGCCACACGGCCCACGCCCCAAGCAGCCACACCAGCCGGTTGCGGAATAAGGCGGCATAGCACGGCCAGATGTGCGGCAGCCGGATGACCGTCCACCCCAGGAGGAGCGCCCACGCAAAATCCTTTGGCGTCGTCGCCAGGGGCAGCAAGAGCACGTACAAGATCGCCAGGGCGGTGTGGACGTGGTGGCCGATCGGGTCGCGTTGGCGGGCATGCCGCAGAGCGACGGCGACCCCGGCGTCATCACCCGGCGGCCGGACCGTGGCAAGCTCAGCGTCGCTACGTATGTGGCTCATCAGCGGTTGCATCGCTCCGGTACCGGTCCCCGGCGGGCCGTCGAGACGCTGGGTCGAGGCGAGGTGGCGGTTCGTCAGATGATCGTCAATTACCTCGAACGGTGCGACAGTTCAAGCAGCCGCATGTGTTTTGCTGCCGCGTTGATACCCGTGCCGAACGCCGCTACCCAGCCCACCCATCCGTCACGCCAGGCGCTGCGAAGCACGAGCTGTTTGAGTACCGCAGCAGGTGGCGAGATCAGGAGCTTCAAGGCGTTGCTTCGTACACCTAGGCCGTAATACTCCTCAGCGGCCTGCACGCCGTGCGAGGCCTGCTTTTCCACGAGATCAGTGACGTTCGTGACGGCGTCGTGCCGCAGGATCCCGCCCAATCGTTCAACTCGCCCCTTCACTTCAAGACGTTCGTGATAGTTGCCGACCCACTGCGCCGCGTTGCGACGCACCAGGCGTACCTTCCATTCCGGCTGCCAGGTATAACGCAGCTCAACGTCGCCCAGCCAGACGCGGCGATTCATCGCGTAGCCGTCAACCGCTTGATCGTCTGCCGTCACCACGCGGCGAATCTCGTTTGCCAGCGGATCGTCCGGAGATTCATCGCTGTCCAGGCACAGCGCCCATGTTGCGTCGCACAGTCCGAGTGCGAACCGTTTCTGTTGGCCATAGCCCTCCCATTCGTGGTGAACCACCTCGGATCCGAGGCCTCGGCAAATGTCGGGTGTCGCGTCGGTCGATCCTGAATCGACGACGATCACCCGCCGTGCCAGCCCGCTGACCGAGCAGATCGTTCGTTGGATCGTTCGCTGGGCGTTGCGGGCGATGATGGACACGCAGAGGTCCAGCGTTGGCTTCGGCTCGTTCATTGGGATTCCGCTCGTCGTGGCGACCCGCAGCCCGAGGCAACCGATCAGATCGGGGCCGGTTTGCGGGCCACGATATACAGGTAGTCGGACCATGCCAACTGTTCGATCCGTCGCGTGATCCACCTGCTGAGGCCTTGGCCCGAGACACCGGCCTTTGTGCGATGCGAAAAACTTCTGATCTGGACCGCTTCCAAGCCGGCCCGCCGTGCCAGGAGCGTGAGAGACTTGGGGCTGAAATGGTACAGGTGCCAGGGAAAGCCAAAGTGGTCGAACCGACCGTGACGAATGCGAAGCTTGCACGCGAGCGTCTTGAGCTGGGCGGTGATACCCCGGTGGTTGGGGACTTGGGCGAAAAGGTACCCGCCGCGCCGCAGCACCGTCGCGCATTGCTGCACCATCTCCGTCAAATCGTATAAATGTTCCAGCACATCCCAGATCATCACAGCGTCGAAACTCTCAGCCTCGATGTCAGCCTGGGCCAGGGTGCATGCGGACAGGCCGGCGATCCCCAGTTGCTCCGTTCCAATCCGGACCGCGTCCGCGGAGACATCAATGCCCTGGCATTCGAACCCCGCTTCCTGCGCGAGCATCACGAACAGGCCCACGTGACAGCCCACGTCCAGAATCCGGCTGGGCGGCTTCAACCATTGCGAGACCAGGTCCGCCTTGAGCCGGCTCACGACAAAGCTGCGGTCGGCCTGGTGCTCCCACGCCCGGCGGTCAAAACCAATAAACTGGCGGGTGTCGATGTGAGCGGTGGGCTGCTGGTACGACTCATCCAGGCTTGCCTGGCTGAACCGGGGTGACGAGAAGAGGATGTCCGTGACCGGGTCGTGCCAGTACTCGATGCCTAGATCGTCGGTCACGATCAACCGTTCGCGCCCCGACGGTCCAAACGGGTTGACGCCGGCCTCCAGCCGGCCGCGCCACCCGCGATACTCGACGAGATCGC
The DNA here is from genome assembly GCA_022566725.1 of Planctomycetota bacterium. Lineage (GTDB taxonomy): Bacteria > Planctomycetota > Phycisphaerae > Phycisphaerales > SM1A02 > JADFFQ01. The sequence goes on along the minus strand of JADFIM010000066.1, from coordinate 6,480 downwards.
CGATACGAAACGGCGGTGCCGTCTTCGCCGGCACATGGAGGGTTGAAGTCGTCGTGCTCATTGCTTGGCATCGACTCGGTGCAACGTGGTCATGGTAGAATCGGACGCTGTTGCGTCAATGAGCGAGCACCTCGCCGATGTCAGTGAAGATCTCGATCGTGACCCCAAGCTACAACCAGGCGGCCTATCTGGATCAGACCCTGCGCTCGGTCATCAGCCAGCGTAGTCTCGCCCATGAGTTCTTTGTTTTCGATGGGGGCAGTACCGACGGATCGGTCCAGATCATCGAGAACTATGCGGACAAAATCGACTACTGGGTGTCCCAGCCCGACCAGGGCCAATCTGATGCGATCCATCGCGGGTTCCAACGGGCGACTGGCGATGTGCTGTACTGGCTGAATTCCGATGATGTCCTTCTGCCCAATGCCTTGCAGCGAGTGCACGAAGCCTTCGACGCGCAGCCTGAGCTCGATGTTGTGACCGGATACGGCGTGGCCATCGACAGCGGTGATCGCATTATCAAGATGCACCGTGGCCCCCACGATTCACCGTGGTGGGCGCACCTCGGCTACGTGCGGGTACGCCAGCCCTGCTGCTTCTTTCGGCGTGAGCTTTACGAAGCGGTCGGCGGCCTCGATCTCAACCTGCATTGCGTTCTCGACACCGAACTCTGGTACCGCATGTTCAGAAAGAGAAGCATGTGGGGCGGCGTGGATGCATACCTTGCCGCGTACCGACTTCACCACCAGGCCAAGGGTTCGACCTTGCAGGAGAAGTACCTCCAAGAACGACACCTTATCAAGCAGCGGTACCCCGAATTGGCCGCGCGCAAGCTGCATCACACCGTTGGCCGCCTCGCGTACTATGCATCACAGCTCACTAGCGGGCGTACGTTGGCATCAACGCGCGATATGCGGCAGTACTGCGGCCGGAAGCTCTCGGACGTCTTTGGGGAGTGGCCGGTCCCAGCCTGATCGGCCCTGGGGCTACATCGCCTGCATGACGTGCAGCATGTGATCCCCAGCGGTCAGCCATCCGGGAGCGCCCTGCCGCGCCAGCCGCCGTTGGAGCGCAGGCAGCCCGAACCCATGCAAACGTGTCACCCCTGCGTACAAGAGATTCGCGATGGTTTGGCGAATCCTTCTGTACACGGGTGACCTCACATGGCTCAGCCGGACGTGTTGCAATGTCTGCATCCCGATTGAATCCGCGATGAAGCACAGCGTCTTTTGGCCGTAGAAACCGACGTGCTCCGGCAGGCTGCAGTACCAGTAGCGACTGCCCTGTAACCGCCAGGTCCATGATCCGGTATCGCCGGTTCCCAGGACGAGGATGCCGCCGGGCTTCAAACACGCTCTCATCCGCCCGAAGAAGGCGATGGGATCGTTCAAATGTTCGATCACATCGATCGCCAACACCACGTCAAACGGCGCGATCGCCCACGGCAGCTCCTCGATCGTTGAGCCGAGGATGCAGACGCCTCGCTGACGAGCCATCGTGGCCGCCTGGCGTGAAGGCTCAATGCCATACCGGTCCCAGACGTCGCCGAGGTACTGCAGCATGGCGCCGTTGAAACACCCGATATCCAGAATCCGTCTCCCACCGCAATGAGACTCAATGATGTCTTTCACCGCATCAAACCGACGCTTGCGGGGATTCGGGTTCTCTTGCCAATGCTCGGCCGATGCCTGCTCATAACATCGCAGCAGCTGCCGTTGAGGAATCGGCGGATCCTTGTACTGGAACCCGCATGAGCGACATCCGCGGAGGCGGAACTCGATACCGCCGAGGTCAAGCTCCACCCCCGCCACTCTCACCGGTTGCTTGTGGATGATCCGACCGAGGTCGTCACCGCTCAATGATCTGCATACCGGGCATGGCCTCGGCGATTCTCGGGATGTCTCAGCCATGCGATCTGATCCTGCTTTTGGTGTAAGCGGTGAACGACGAGTTCGTTGGAGCTGGGTAGCCTGATACGACCGTTATCGAATCGGTTTGGCAAGACCCGCTCCTTCGGCGCTGACAGCAACGCTGGAGGTCTTCTTCGAGCCGCCCATGCAGTATCCTACCGGTATGGTCAGTCCGCCCACCTATGCAGTTCGCTGTTTGAAGCAAGCCGGCGCTCGCAGCGCGTGGCTGGTCGAACCCCCCGGGCAGTTACAGCGGACGGTAAAGTCCTGGCCGCTCACGCCGTTGATGGCGCTGAAAATGCTCCTGTGGCAAGCTCAGCCCCAGCGACAGCTTCGCGGCGCGCGGACGCTGGCCCGTCTGCGCATCAACACACCCCAGCCCATCGGCCGGTGGCGCGTCCGCCGGGATGGCTGGCGGCTACTCGTTCAGATCGAGCTGCGGTTCGTACCTGGTCGATCAGCACTCGAGATGCTTCATGACGGCGAGGTCAACGAGCAACTTGGCCGACGGTGCGGTCAGCAGATTGGCCGGATTGTGCGTACCCTCGCCGGCGCCGGCGTCCTTCACCGCGATCTCAAGCTCAACAACATCGTGATCGCCCAACCCCAAGACCAGCCGGTCGTCTGGATACTGGATACCGTGGGCGTTCGGCCGATGATGGATCGGTGCCGGGCGCTCTTGCGGATGTTCGATCGATTGCTCGTCCAGGCCACGGACCAGCCGGTTACGAAGCGGCGCTGGGCCTGGGCGCCGCTGCTGCGGGAGGCCCTGGCGGATCTTTCGCGCCAACAACGGCGAGCAGTGCTGCGGCAGCTGCGAGAACGTCACCAACCATGATCTTCTCGATCGCACAACGTTGCGGATGATCGTCGGCGATCAATGGCTCTGGGAGGAACGGGTCCGCAAGGACCATCCGCTCGTGCGGACAATCAATTGCCGTCCAGCGCCAATCCGTCGGCCCAAACAGCGTCACCACCGGCGTACCCAGCGCCGCGGCGATGTGACGCGGGCCGGTGTCGTTAGTGATCAGCAAGCTCGCTTCTTCGATGACGGCCTTGAGGCTTCCCAGGCTGATGCCGCGGTCAACGAGATTGTGCACCGTGCACCGGGCTGCGGTGACCATCGCTGCGACCACGTCTCGGTCACCAGGCGATCCGGTGGCGGCGGCGGCCAGGCTGTGGCTCTTCGCCAGGGCGTCGGCGACCGCTGCAAACCGATCCGCCGGCCAGCGCTTCTTCGCCTTGTTTGCCCCGGGGTTGATGAGCACAAATGGTCGCTCGACGCCTTGGAGCAACCGCTCGCCGGCTTCGCGCTGGGCCTGGGTGACCGCCAGCTCCATCTGTCGATCGATGCGATCCAGGCCCAGCGCAAACTCGCCCAGGGCGGCGTAGTACTCGACCATCGACACGGGCAGCGTTCGGCGGCCCGACGCCAAGGCGTCCGTAAGCAGCACGCCGCGGCCGTCACGCTTGTAGCCGATCCGCCGAGCCGCGCCGCTGAGCCGCGCGATCAATGCCGACCGGAAACTGTTGGGAAGCACCAAGGCGGCCTGTGGCTGATGGGCGCCCAGTCGCCTGGCGATGCGTAGCGGCCCCAGCACCGCCTTGGTTTGCTCCACCACCGTCTCGTCCAGCCAGGGTGTACCCGCCAGCAGCTCGTCGAGCCCGCCGCGCATGGCGCCGATGATGCGCGCCCCCGGCAGCGCCGCCCTCACCGCCCGCAGCAGGGGCGTGGCCATCACCGTATCGCCCACCCACGACGGGCAGATGATCGCCAATCTCTCAATGGTCCGGGCAATCGGAGCAGTGCTCATCCGCGTTTCCACTGGTCGCGCTTTCGCGCCCCGAGCGCAGTTGCAATCGCGCGGCTCTGCTGCAAACCCTTCCTCTTCTCTTTCTCTGTGTCCTCTGCGCCTCTGCGGTGAATCTTCCAAGTTGGGCAGGCTCAGCTTCGCAGGTCCACCAGCAGCATCGTGATCGTGACCAGTTGGAGCAGGGCTGCCCCGAGCATCCATTTGACAAACGCCTCCATGTCATCCAACTGAAGCAGCCCGAACAACGCCAGCAGCACCACGAGCAACTGCCCGACGCCCGCCACCATCCGCAGCGTGGTCAGCTCGAGGCGGCGCATGCGGTCGCTGCGCAGCTGCTCGGTAAGGTCGAGCATCGCCCGGCGAAGCTCGCTGAATCCTGATTCGATCGGGGCCGCCGGGGTCTTGTGCACCGCCGTCGGGGATTCGCCGGCTGCGGTCACCGCCGCCGGATTCGATGATGGTGGCGACGGTTGAAGATTCTCCCTGTCCGAATCACCGCTGCGAAGGATGTGCTGCACCGCCTCAGAGAACGTCTCGACCACCGCTGCGGGCTTCGCCTGCTCGATCAGCTCGCGGTCGTTGGAGACCATGACGCTGCGGCAGCCGGCCGCGTGCCCGGCCGCAACATCCCGCGGTTGATCGCCGACGAGCCAGCTTCGCCCCAGGTCGAGGCCCAGGTCGTGCCCCGCTTGAAGCAGCATCCCCGGTTGCGGCTTGCGCCACGGATGCTCCCGGCGGTATCGCTTGTTGGCGCCCTCGGGGTGGTACGGGCAATAGTAGAACCGCTCGATCAATCCCCGGCACTTCGCCGACTCGTCGATCAGCGTGGCGATCCGTTCGTTGACCGCATCGACCTCGGCTTCGGAGAACTTCCCCCGGGCCACCCCCCCCTGGTTGCTGACCACCACCAGCCGGTACCCGACGTCGCGCAGCTTCAGAAGCGCCGAAGCCACGCCGTCGATGAGCCGCACCTGCGCAGGATCGCCCAGGTCGCCGTCATTGGCGATCAACGTGTTGTCACGATCGAGGAAGACCGCCGGTTGCACGCGATGAGGATATCGCGATCCCCAGCGATCAGCCATCCGCTGTTTCGCCGACGGGCTTGCCCTGGGGGGCCTATAGCAGGGTCTCCCCCGGCCTTTTTGGAAAAAAATGTGGAACGCGCGCAAGATCGGCCGGCGAGCGGCATATCTACCCATGAGGGGGCGTGTACGTCCCACGCTCCCGCCACAGGATCAACCCAGCCCCTGGCGAGGATTCGCATACCAGGCCTGGGAACGCCAAATGAACAGGAGCCTTCCCATGAGACATGTCGCTGACGCCGGCCTCCCCCGCCCCACGACGTCGCCGCTGTTTTGCCTCCCCATTGCCCTCGGGCTGGCCCTCGCCATCGCCTGCCACGGGGTATCAGCCCAACCCTGCGAACCTTACTGGTCTGACGACTTCCCTTCGGCTGACTTGGCCGTAGGGCTTGTGTTTGCACTGACCTCGTTCGATGACGGTTCCGGCGATGGTGCAGCCCTGTATATCGGGGGCCATTTGCCAACCGCAGGCGAGGTGGCGATCAATAACATCGCCAAGTTCGAAGGTAACTCCTGGTCACCCTTGGGAAGCGGGCTGAATAGCGGTGTATGGGCATTGACGGGGTTCGACGACGGCTCTGGCAGCGGGCTGGCGCTCTTCGCTGGGGGAGCGTTCAGCTGGGCGGGCGATGTAAGCGTCAACAGCATCGCCAAATGGGACGGTGAGACTTGGTCACCTCTTGGCAGCGGGATGGTTGGACCGGTAACGGCCCTCGCTGTGTTTGACGATGGGCTAGGAGGCGGACCCGCTTTGTACGCCGGGGGCAACTTCATCACCGCGGGAGGCGTTCGGGCCAACAGTATCGCCAAATGGGACGGCGATTCGTGGTCACCGCTGGTCAAGGGAATTGACGGCATCGTGTACGCAATGACCGTGTTCGACGATGGGTCCGGCAGCGGACCGGCCTTGTACGTCGGGGGCCACTTCACGACCGCTGGCGGTGCGATCGTCAATGACATCGCCAAATGGGACGGGCTCACATGGTCACCGGTAGCCAGTGGGATAGACGGCGGCAGCCTGTGGGCCCTGGCCGTGTTCGACGACGGTAATGGAGCGGCGTTGTACGCGGGGGGCTCTTTTACCAGCGCTGGTGGGGTAAGCGCGAACAACATCGCCAGATGGGATGGCTCGACCTGGTCACCCGTCGGCGGTGGGACCGACAACGGCGTACTGGTTCTGGCGGCGTTCGACAACACTCCCGGCAGCGGACCGGCACTCTACGCTGGCGGTGACTTCTCGACCGCTGGAGGTGTGACTGCGTACCACGTCGCCAAATGGGACGGATCGTCGTGGTCGCCGCTGGGCGGCGGGCTGGATAGAAGCGTACGGGTGCTCGCCGTGCTCGACGACGCTTCCGAGGATGCCGGCCTGTATGCCGGCGGCTTTTTCTGGAAGACAGGCGACCAGGTCTCCGCGGTGCATTTCGCCAAGTGGGACGGCACCGACTGGGCAGGCGTAGGCGGTGGATTGTCCGGCTGGGTCACTGCCCTCATCTCCACCGACCTAGGATCAAACGGCAGGCCCGACTTGTATGTCGGTGGGTTCTTCACCCGCGCTGGCAACATCGCCGCAGGATCGATTGCGAAGTGGGATGGTCAGACCTGGTCCCGCCTCGGCAGCGGCGTTGAAAAAAACGCAGGCGCCGGCTCTGTCCGTACCTTGGCCGTCTTGGA
>JADFIM010000065.1 GCA_022566725.1 Planctomycetota bacterium | reverse complement strand
CATGGAGAGGCCGAATGTTCTCGAGAACCCGCATCGGAGTGTTCGGTATCAATATTCTTGCTGGGATTGCGTACCTATATCACCTCGCAAATGTGCGCACCGGTCTTCTTCCAATCGAGATGGCGATCGAGTCAGTCGTCTTCTTCGCTATACTCGGCGTGACGATCACGACATTTGCGATGGGAACACCGGTGGAAAGGCGGCGAGCTTTCGTGTGTCAAAAGTGTGGCTATGACCTCCGCGGAACTGTTTCTGACCGATGCCCCGAATGTGGCTGGGGGCGTGAGCCGAGCGGCGAAGTTTCGGATGCGGCGGGATGAGTCCGTTGGCCTGACAACGGTACAATGCGCCCATGACGATCGGTGTGGACAGTCTGCTGTCGCCAGGCGGAGCGGTCGCTCGGCGGCTGGAGGGGTTCGAGGTCCGGCCGCAGCAGATCGAGATGGCCGCGGCGGTGCAGCGGACGCTTGAGCAGCGCGGACAACTGCTCGTCGAAGCGGGCACCGGGGTCGGCAAGTCGTTTGCCTACCTCATCCCGGCGATCGAGCGGATCGTCAACCACAACGAGCGCGTCGTCGTCGCCACCAACACCATCAATCTTCAGGAGCAGTTGATCGAGAAGGACATTCCGCTGCTGCGAGCGGTGATCCCGGATGAGTTCAGCGCGGTGCTGGTGAAGGGGCGCAACAACTATGTCTCGCTCCGGAGACTCAAGCTCGCCAGCGCCAGGCAGGAAAGGCTGTTCGGCGACGATGACACCCGCCAGACGCTCCACATGATCGAAGATTGGGCGTACAAGACGCGAGATGGATCGCTGGCGACGCTGCCGCGGCTTGCCCGCCCAGAAGTGTGGGACTACGCCCAATCAGACACCCACAACTGCATGGGCCGGAAGTGTCCCACGTACAACAAATGCTTCTATCAAGCAGCCCGGCGGCGGATGGAAAACGGCGATCTGCTCGTCTGCAATCATGCGCTGTTCTGTGCCGACCTCGCCTTGCGCGCCCATGGCGCGGGGTTCCTGCCGCCGTATGACCATGTCATTCTCGATGAAGGCCACGTGGTGGATGAAGTTGCCGCCGAGCACTTCGGCATCAACCTCTCGGAAGCGGGAATCAGCCACCTGTTGAACCTGCTGCATCAACCACGCACCGGCCGGGGGTTTCTCTCCACGCTGCGCCTCAAAGACGGGTCCACCAGGCTCATTGATCAAGCCATCGAGCAGTCGTTGCAGTGCCGGCAACTGGCGGGGCAACTGTTTGACGCGATCTGGGCGTGGCAGCAACAATCGGGTCCCGCAAACGGGCGGATTCGCTCGCCGAACGTGGCGGACGACTGTCTGAGCAAGCCGATGAAGGACCTCGCCTCGCTATTGAAGCTGCTTCGAGAGCGGGCCGCGACGGAGCCGGATGAGTTTGAGCTCAACAGCTACGCTCAGCGTGCAGGGGAGATCGCCCAGCGCGTCGTCATCTTGCTCCAGCAGCGGATCGCCGACTGCGTGTATTGGCTGGAGATGAAGGGGCGCCGGTCTACCCGCCGCGGGCGAGGCGAATCGGCTCAGCACGCTCGTGGACGACTGAATCTCCGATGCCTGCCGATCGAAGTCGGCCCGATCCTGGCCGAGCAGCTCTTTGGGTGTGAGTTTTCGGTGGTGCTGACCTCGGCCACGTTGGCCACGGGTCATGGCGATTTCAGCCACATTGTGCAGCGCCTTGGCTGCGAGGGCGCCGAGACGCTACAACTGGGAAGCCCCTTCGACCATGCGGCGCAGATGCGCGTGCTGATCGATCGCGCGATGCCCCCGCCGGATAAGCCCAACTATGTCGAGCAGCTTTGCCCGAGAATCCTGCGCCATGTGCGGGAGACGGACGGCGGAGCGTTCGTGCTGTTTACGAGCTTCTCGATGCTGAACCGGGTGGCCGATCAGTTGCGGCCGGTTCTGCTCGACGCCGGTCATCCGGTGCTCGTGCACCAGCAGGACGGCCCACGCGGCTTGCTGCTTCGGCGGTTCCGCGACAATGAGCGGTCGGTGCTCATGGGTACGGTGAGCTTCTGGCAGGGCGTGGATGTGCGCGGGCACGGTCTTCGTAACGTGATCATCACCCGGCTTCCCTTTGATGTGCCTGATCGGCCGTTGCTCGAAGCCAGGCACGAGCGGATCAAGGAGCGCGGCGGCGATCCCTTCATCGAGGACCAGATTCCCAAAGCGGTGATTCGCTTCAAGCAGGGTGTCGGCCGGCTGATCCGCTCCGCCACCGACACCGGCCGGATCGTCATCCTCGACCCGCGCATCGTGACCAAGTTCTACGGCCGCAAGTTTCTGGAAGCGCTGCCGGACGGCGTCGTGGTGGAAGAGGCAGCGGACGAGGTCTGCGGCTGAGTGGCTGCGAGGCGTCGGATTGAGAACTCCCCGCTCACGGCACGACTTCGGTAGGCAGGCGCTGGCTGACGAACGCCCAGACCTGCTGGAGAACCTCCACAGCTCGCTCGACCTCCGGCCGAGTCGCTTCGCCGGCCCCGGATAGCGGAATGCGACCGCATAGATGGTCAGTGGTTCCACGGCATCGCGCAGTGTTTCGAACCGATCATCTGTGCCAGAACAGTGATCAAGCAAGCGGCCGAGGTCGTGCACCTTCTCGAAGTCGATCGTGCGGTTTACCAGATACGCCTTGAGAATCTTCTCGACAGCCTGCTGACAGTGAAACGCCGCGATGTCGAGTTCAGGCTCATCGGAGGCCATGATCTTCTCGGCGACCGACCGGTCATTGCGGGCCTTGAGCAACCACCGCCTGACCTCGGCGTGCTCAGGCTGCATAGAGGAGGCGTCCCTTGGTGCGGACCGTGCGCTCAAAAGAGACGGGCAAAGCGGCGCGTTGGCCAAACTCGTTGTCGGTGTAGACCTGCACGTCCAGAGCAACGCCGATCCCTCGCAGTGCCCGGTAGGCCAGCGCACTTCGCTCGAAAAAGCCAAGCGCCGAATCCGCAACAACCACCAGTAGATCGAGGTCGCTGTCACGGTGCGGCTGGCCATAGGCCCATGAGCCATACAGATAGATAGCCGACGGCTGGAGCGCGTCGCGCAGACGCCGAGTGATTTCTGCTAGAAGTTGCTCCAGGTCGGATGTGGTCATGTCAATCAGATTCTACCGCGCATCACAAGTGGTGTCAGTAATGGTATCATCCACGGTTGTGGCGCTTGGTCCTGCTGGCGGGTCAACGAGGGCATCTGGATTATGCTCGGTAAGGTCTTCAAAGCGTACGACATTCGTGCGACATATCCCAAGCCGCTCAATGAGAAGCTGGCGTGGCAGATCGGCTATGCGAGCGCCCAGTACCTGACCGAGCAGGCCGCTGAGGCCGGCTACGACGATCCGATGATGCGGCATGTCGTCGTCGGCCGGGATATGCGCACATCCTCGCCGGCCTTGGCCGAGGCGCTCAAGCAGGGCATTCGCGACTCCGGCGCCCACGTGGTCGATGTGGGCATGGTGGATACGCCGCTTTGCTACTTCGCGATCAACGAGTTGGGCTGCTGCGGAGGCGTGCAGGTCACCGCGTCGCACAATCCGGCCAGCTATAACGGGTTCAAGATCTCCAAGATCGGCGCGAAACCGGTCGGAATGATCAGCGGCCTTAACGATATCCGCCGGTACGCGGCGCTGGTGGATCGCGACAAGGTACGGCCCCATGACGGCCGGGAAGAGTCGCGCGATCTCTGGGACGCCTATCAACAGCATGTGCTGCGGTTCCTCGAACCGGCCCTTCTCGACGGTGCGAAGACGATCAAGGTGGTGATCGATGCCTCCAACGGCATGGCCGGAACAATGGTGCCCAAGGTCTTCGGCCAGATACCCGGTCTGAAGATCACCAGACTCAACTTCGACAACTCCACCGGCGAGTTCGTCCACGAGCCGAATCCCCTGGTCGAGGCGAATCTCCAGCAAGTGCGCCAGAAGGTGCTCGCGGTCAAGGCTGATCTGGGAATCTGCTTCGACGGCGATGCTGACCGCTGCATGGTCGTGGACGAGCGCGCCGAAATCATCGGCTGCGACCTGCTGACCGCCTGGCTGGCCCAGGGGTTCTTGAGGACCCACCCGGGGTCCGCGATCGTATACGACCTTCGCTCCAGCAAGTCGCTGGCCGAGATGATCCTCGAGGCCGGGGGAACGCCGATCAGGTCGCGGGTCGGACACGTGTTTCTGAAGCAGAAGATGGCCGAGCACAACGCGGTCTTCGGCGGCGAGCTGTCCGGGCACTTCTATTTTCGTGCCAACTACCATGCAGACTCCGGCGCAATCGCCCTGGCGGCGGTGGTCAGCGCCTTGGCTGTGGCCGATGGGCCATTGAGTGAACAGATTCGGCCCGCTCGGCGGTACGTCCAGTCCGGAGAGATCAACTTTGAAACCGATGATATGAACGCCGCCCTCGAAGAACTCCAGCTGGCCTATCCCTCAGCCAGGATCGACCTGCTCGACGGCGTGACGCTCGATTCGGGGAAGTGGTGGTGCAACGTCCGCCCGAGTAACACCGAGCCGCTGCTTCGATTGAACCTCGAAGGGCCGGATCGGGAGACCGTTAACGCCCGCGTGGAGGAAGTCTCACAATACCTCGGCAAGCGGGTGGCGCATTGACGGACTGCATTGCGAGCCGCGGCGTCCTCGCCAGCGGCACCGTGGGGATCGGTGGACGATCCATCTCTTCGACGTTGACGGTTCTCGCCGGATGGAAGAAACCGCTCGCGTGGACGCGGCGGCTCGCTACTCCCCGGCGATGGGGCTGATGAGCCCTTGCCAGGGGCTGGTAGCGGTGGCGAACAGCCGCTTGGCAATCCGCCCGGCTCGATAACCAAGATAGCCGGCTTCACAGGCAGCCTTCATCGCCACGGCCATGCGCAGCGGGTCCTTGGCGTGGGCGATTCCGGTGTTGAGCAGCACGCCATCGGAGCCGAGCTCCATCGCAATGGTGACGTCGCTGGGCGTGCCCACGCCCGCATCGACGATCACCGGATAGTCAGGCTGGCCGCCGTGATCGCGGTCCTTGAGCATCTGGAGGATCATCGCGATCGCGGCGTGATTGGCGATGCCTCGGCCGCAGCCGATGGGGCTGCCTGCGGGCATCACGCTTGTAGCGCCCGCGTCGCGGATGCGCACGGCCATGATCGGATCATCGCTCGTGTAGCACATGACGGTGAAGCCGTCGGCGACGAGCTCCCGACATGCTTCGAGAGTCCCCATGGGATCAGGCAGCAGCGTCTCCTTGTCGCCGAGGACTTCGAGCTTCACCCAATCCTTGCCTGGGTTGTCGAGCTGTTGGAGAATCTCTCGCCCCAGCCGCGCCACCCGCACCGCGTCCGGGGCGCTGAAACACCCGGCCGTGTTGGGCAGGATCGTGTACCGATCGGTGTCGATGAAATCCAGCAATGACCGGCCACCCTCGTCCAGCAACCGCTCCCGGCGGATCGCGACCGTCACCACTTCGGCTCCCGACGCGTCCAGCGCTTCGGCCATGATCTCGTAGGTCTCGTACTTTCCCGTGCCGACGATCAGCCGGCTGGTGATCGTGACCGGGCCGAGTTGAAGCGGCTCCACCAGATTGACTTCGAGCTGCTGAGCCATTGGGGGTGTTCCAGGCGGCACTATCCGCCGCCGACGAGGGTGACGATCTCGACCGTATCCCCATCCGCGAGCGCACGCTCGGGGTGTTGCTGCTTGGGCACGAGTTGGCGGTTGACCTCGACCGCGGAGGCGGTGTCGGCGAGGTCATACCGCTGCATCAACTGGGCAACCGTGCAGGGGATGTCGAGCGTCAGTTCTTCGCCGTTGACGGTGATCTTCATCCATCCGCATGATAGGAGCGAAGTGCCGCAACGGGCGGATCGCTGCTTGCTGGTGAATCGAGCCGGCGCGATCAGTGTTGCGCTTCGACGGGTCAGGTGGGCAGGCCTAGACGGCGTCGGCTGCCGGTTCGATATCCTGGCGGTGCGCGTCCGGGGACTGCGGCGAGCGCCGCGAGGCGTGTCCCTATCCTAAGAACTGGGCAAGCCCCGCCCGGATGGCGATGTCGGCAACCTCAACCCGGTTGCTGACCCCGAGCTTCCTTCCCATCGCCGCCCAGTGCCACTCCACCGTCTTGGAGCTGCAAGACAGCCGCTTGGCCATCTCAGTTGTCGACAAGCCCTAGCCAGTGAGCCTTAGAACTTCGGTTTCTGACTTGCTCAGGCGGGCCAGGGGCCCCATATCGTGGACTTCCGCCTCGACGACCTCAGGCTCGTTGGCTTCGCGGCTCGGCAGTTGATCTGCTTGGGAGATCGGCCGACATGCCACCATTACGCTGTCCCCCGTCGCATCTTTGCCTTGTAGCGGTCGGATGGTCGCAATACTCAGAGTTCCTCGGACCATACCCACCACAGCCAGAGGCTGCTTTGTGGCTAACACCCGTCGAATGTATGCAAGCCGCTCCTCTGCGAAGTCCGGCGGGAAATACTCGTGGATAGTACGGCCGACGACCTCCTCCGCTGGCCCCAGCGAGCGCTCCGCCTCCTCGTTGGCAAAGCGAAATCGGCCTTCGCCATCGACGATCACCACCGCCGTGCCGGTGTGGCGGACCAATGCTTCCCACAAGAAGTGCCAAGCGGCGCCGGGTGCCCACGGGATGCCACCAGCACTCCGCGCGTGAGCACGACCTTCTTCGTCTTCGCTCATCAATCCGCTCCGAAGGTGGGTTGCGCCTCCTCTGGCGGCGCGCCGACGCCAGCGCACCCTGTCCAGTGCGGCCCCATTGGACTACCGTTTCGTCATCGATGACCAAGGACTTTTGCAGGGAAACGAGATAGAGTTTATATCTAGGGAAACCCCTAGGCGCCACCGGGGCCGTCCTCGGCCCGCCCGGACGCGGCGATCTCGCGGACGCAGGCGCAGTTGTACGCCTTGCCGCCGAGCTCCGGATTATTCACCGTGATCTCGACGGGCAAGATCCTGCCATCCTTCGTCCGGTGCTGTGATTCGAGGCGCAAGCTGCCGCGTTGCTTGATTTCTTGCCAGTGGTCCGCCCACGCCTCGGCCGGAAACTTCGGGTCGATGTCGTGGACGGTCATGGAGAGCAGTTCATCGCGGCTGTAGCCAAGCGCCAGGCTGGCCGCGTCATTGATGTAGACGAATCGTGCATCCGGTCCCACCCAGAAGACGGCCTCTGTAGCACGATCGAGTGTGAAGTGTGCCAGCCACAGCGGCGGGGTTTATGCTCCCGGCGTCCGTTGAGCCGGCGCAGTCAGTGTTTCAAGTCGGCGGGCCAGGTGGGCACGCGGAGAGGGTGTCGGCTGCCGGTTCGATATCTTGGCGGTGCGCGTCCGGGGACTGTGGCGTGCGCCGCGAGGCGTGTCCCAATGCTAAGAAATCGGCAAGACCCGCCCGGATGGCGATATGGGCCAGCTCCACCCGGTTGCTGGCCTCAAGCTTGCGCCCCAGCGACGTGCGATGCCACTCCACGGTCTTGGTGCTGCGAGACAGCCGCTTGGCAATCTCGGCGGTTGAAAGTCCTTCGCCTATGAGCGCGAGTACCTCCAGCTCCCGCTGTGTCAGTGAGCTGAGTGGGCCCAGGTCCATGATCTTGGCCCGGGCGACGATCCGTTCCTCTTCGGAATTGTTCAGGAAGCTGCTGTGCAGGTAAGGTCTACTAACACCCAGCACAAGGGGCGGCTGGTTCGAGTCGCCTTCGAGGGCACGCATCGTTATCAGCACCGCGACACCACGGACGACGGATTGATAGGTGAGCGGCTCGGTGGTGTCGAGAACGTGGCGAATGAGTCTCCGCCACTCCGCGGCGAACTCCTGCGAAAAGAGATCTTCCAACCGCGATCCGACCAACGAGTTCCTGTCGCTGCCGGTCAAGAGGCGTGTTGCCGCCCTGTTGGCAAAATGCAACTGTCCCCCGGCATCGACGACGCCGACAAAGCTGCCCGTATCGTCGAGAAGTGCGTCCCACCAGGACGGCGCAGGGCTCTGCGCCCCCCTTGCAGCCTCGTCGCCACCCGGAGGCGTACAGAGGATTCCCACAGCCTCAGCCATGGCGCCACTCCGTGGAGAGAGTGTGGCCCACAAGGCGGGGCGGCCATGGCCAAGCAGCCCGTGGTGGGGCCTACACCATAACACCTAATCTGCCTGATTTACCTAGAGTCCCGAGCGACCACAGCAGATGCCCCAAAATCTAGGGGAACCCCTAGGAGCCGCCGGGGGTGTCCACGGCCCGCCGCCGCTCGGTGATCTCGCGGACGCAGGCGCAGTTGAAGGCCTTGCCGGCGAGCTCCAGATAGTTCACCGTGATCTCGACGGGAAAGATCCTGCCATCCTTCGCCCGGTGCAGTGATTCGAGGTGGAAGCTTCCGCGTTGCTTGACCTCTTGCCAGTGGTCCGCCCACGCCTCGGCGGGAAACTTCGGGTCGATGTCGGGGACGGTCATGGAGAGCAGCTCATCGCGGCTGTAGCCTAGCGCCCGGGTAGCGGCGGCATTGACGTAGACGAATCGCGCATCCGGTCCTACCCAGAAGACGGCGTCTGGAGCGCAATCGAGGGAGAACTGTGACACCCGCAGCGCCTCCTCGGCCCGCTTGTGCTCGGTGATATCTTCGGCAA
Organism: Planctomycetota bacterium; assembly: GCA_022566725.1. Taxonomy (GTDB): domain Bacteria; phylum Planctomycetota; class Phycisphaerae; order Phycisphaerales; family SM1A02; genus JADFFQ01. The sequence goes on along the minus strand of JADFIM010000065.1, from coordinate 3,018 downwards.
GCCCCACGATTCGCGAAACATTGCCCGCCTCGTCGCGAATCGGCAATGCGCGATCACGAATCCAGCGCGTGCTGCCATCGGCATGAATGATCCGATATTCCGCTTCGACGCTTAGGCCGAGCTGGGCGTTTCGTGCGAAGGATTCGGCGACCCGAGGTTTCTCCTGCGGATGAATCTGGTCGAGCCAACTATGCCGGTCGTCGTAAAGGCTCTGGCATGAACGTCGGTAGACCGTCTCGTAGGCGGGATTCACGTAGAGCAATTCTCGTTTGGTCCAATCCGTGAGCCAGAAGACCTGGTCGATGTTCTCCGCAAGCTGCCGGAAGGCTTCGTCGCTCGTCAACTCTCCTGGTCCGACTGCGGCCGCCGCCTCGGGGCTTGCAAGCGAACCTATGCCGGCTTGGATTGCAATACAGGCCAAGTCGACGCGGTTCGCGGCGCCGAGCTTGCGTCGCAGCGACGTGCGATGCCACTCCACCGTCTTGACGCTGCAGTGCAGCCGCCGGGCGATCTGCGTGTTCGTCAAACCTGCGCTTATATATTGAAGCACTTCGATTTCACGTTCGGTGAGCTTGGCGAGCAAGTCCATATCGAACGCCTGGGCCATATCACGAAATCCTTAGTCTGCGTCGAGCGCCGGCCCCAAGAGGGGCGTTTGTGGGGCCGGGAGAAGTCTACCGGGCTCGGTCCGCCGGTGCCCGGCCGGAGATCCATCCTGGGGTCCCGGACTTCGTATCGGCTCCGCCTAGGGACAACCCCAGTTTTGACGCGAAGGCGGTGCAAGCCGTAGACACAGCAGCAAGGGCTGCCGACAGTTGACGTGGGGACCATGAGCCGTAGACGGCCAGGCCACAGCCCCGACGGCGCCGTCCCTCTTCCTTATCTGCTGCGATTGCGGGGAAAGTTGTAGACACAGCGGCCAAGGATGCCGAATGTCCACGTGTGGACCACGAGTCGTCGACGGCCAGGCTGTAGCCCCTACGACGTCGTCCCTTTTCTTTCTCTATTGAAACTGCGGGGAAGCGGTGCGGTGATGTGCTCCGTCGCCAAGCCTCCTGCGCGAGGGATGGCATGAGTCCTGGGGGCTTCAAGCGATCCATTCCGTTAAACAGCGCCCAGCTGGCCGAATTGCTCGAACAGATCGACAAGCTCGACCAGCATGAGGCGCGGACTGACCGCGACGGCGAAGCTGGAGGGGGCGGCCAGCGCCTTTGCTACCAGAACACCGAGATCCCTTTGACGGTGGAACATCCCGGCGGCGGTGTGGGGCGGTTCCTGGTCTGTTCGCGCAGTATCTCTCCTCAAGGCATATCGCTGATCCATGGCGGATACCTCCACGCCGACTCCCGCTGCGAGATCGTCCTGGCCACGCTATGGAGCGCCACAGAGACGGTGTTCGGGACGCTCGCCACCTGCCGCCACCTCACCGGAGCGGTTCACGACCTCGACATCGAATTCGACGAGCCGGTGGACCTGAGGCATTTCATCACCAGTGACGACCTTCTTCCATTCACGGGCGAAGGGATCGACCCCGCGAGCATCGGCGGTGCGGCGCTGTACCTGGACGACCAGGAGGTTGAGTGCAAACTGCTCGCTCACTTCCTGCGCGAGACCCGGATCAAGCTTGCCACGTTCACGGAGCCCGGCCCCGCGCTTGACGAGCTCAAGCGGCATCCCTTTGACATTGTCCTTTGTGATCTGGACCTCAAGGAGATGGTGGGCGAGCAAGTGATTCAGGCCATACGCAGCGCGCCCTATGCCGGACCGGTCATCGTACTCACCGGCGAATCCGACCCGACCCGGCTGCGAAACGCGGAGGATGCCGGCGCCAACGCGATCCTCAAAAAGCCCTACAGCGCTCAGCAGATACTGGCCCTGCTCCACGAATGGCTCTGCGGCGATAGCGATAGCGGCGAACCGATCCATAGCGCCGCAGCCGGCGAGCCCGGCATGGCCGAATTGCTCGAGACGTACCTCTCTCACGTTTCTCAGACGATCCATAACATGAAGAAGGCCATGGCCGAAGACAATTTCGGGGAGGTCCGCAGCCTTTGCCAGATGCTCAATGAAACCGGGGGCGGCTACGGCTTCGGCCCCTTTTCGAAGGCTGCTCAAGAAGCCGTCAAGGCCCTTGACGCCTCCTGCTCGATCACCGAATCAATCACTGCGCTGCAGCGCGTGGAGGTAACCAGCAAGCGACTGGAGCGCGGAGTCCAGCCACGCCGAGCCGCATAATCCTAGCGTCCGATGCGGTCATTCGCGGCGCACGCTACTGGGTCAGGAACAGCGGCACCTCGGCGTTGCGGACCGCGTGCAGCGCGGTGTCGCCCAGGAGGTGCTTGAAGATGCGGGCCCGGGACGTGGAACCCATCACGATCAGGTCGGCCTGCCATTGCCCGGCGTGCTCCAGCAGCCCATCGCGCGGTGAGCCCTCGACCAACTCGGTCTCTGGCTCCAGGCCGTGAGCACGGCAATAGACCGCCGAGTCGGTCAGTAGGGGGTTCGCTTCATCGGCGGCAAGGTCGAAGCAGACGATCTTGAGGGTGATGTCCGGCCAAAGGCTCAGCTGGATGAACCGCTTCAGCGCCTTGGCCGACTCCATCGATCCGTTGTACGCCACGAGCAACTTGCGGATGGGCCGGTATGCTTTGGGCACGGCGAGAATCGGGCGCACGCCCTCGCTGATCAGCCGAATCAAGACGTCGTCGGGATTCTCAACGACGCCGTACTCGAACAGTCCTCGAAGCCCGGCGATCGTCAGATCGTGATAGTGCCAAAGGGCAATGAGCCGGTCGAACGGATCGCCCGTCTCTCGCTCGACGCTGTGGATCATTCCGGAGTTGGCGCAGGCCTGCTCGAAGTCCGCAATCGCCTGCTCGACGTGCTCCTCGGTGACGTGGAGGCGATGCTCCGCGAGGCTCGCCTCCGCCGCGCCGCCGCCGACCGGCACCGGTCCAACCTTCATCAACTGTGCAGTATCAACATCGGTGACGCCGGTCACTTCCGCTTTGTGCAACT
>JADFIM010000257.1 GCA_022566725.1 Planctomycetota bacterium | reverse complement strand
CAACGCCCCGTCCAGGGCGGGTGCCGAAAGTCTCAGCAACTGGCAGTACTATCAGGAGGTGCGACTGCCTGCCGAAATCTCCGCCCCATGGGTGGATTTCGTAGTCCCACCGAGCGTGTTCGACCGGGCGCGGTATGACTTAAGGGACCTACGTCTTTACACCCCAGGTGGCCGCGAGGTCCCCTATGCACTGCGCGAGCGGCGTTCCAAGTTTCACAAAGTGGTGATCGAGGTGACGGAATTCAACCGTACCCGCGGACCAGACGGATCGAGCGAGGTGAGCTTGGACCTCAAACGCAGCGACGTGGAGCACAACGAAGTGAGAGTGCCATTGGGGGGCGAGAACTACCGTCGGCGCGTGGAACTGGAAGGCGGTGACGACGGCCAGACCTGGCGCCCGCTTGGCAGCGAGTATCTGATCAGTTTCCAGAGAGGCGACGAGCGGCTACGAGACCAGACAATCTCCTATTCACCGAGCCGGTATCGATACCTGCGGCTGCGCGTCTTCCCCGATTCGCAGGTGGATGACGAACCGGTGGAGATCGGTGGCGTCTCGGTCCTGCACACGGTGTCTCTTCCCGGCGAGATGCTGACGCTACCGGCCGAGGTTGGGCGGCGCGCGCCGGTACGAGCTGACGGCGGACCGGGATCGGAGTGGATTCTAAGCTTGGGCGGCGAAGGGATTCCGGTAGCGAATATCGAAGTGACGATCGACGACGACGAGTTTGTGCGCAATTACCGCGTTGAAGCTGGTGGGCCGGCCGAGTCGCGACAGCCCTTCCACACGCTCACCAGCGGCGTCTGGCGGCGCCGGGCCGGAGAAGAGAAGAAGCCAATGATCGTTACTTTCGGTGAGACCCGCGCCGCCCGGCTTCGGCTGGTAGTGACCGATCACCGCAATCCGCCGTTGAGGTTGCGCAAAGTCACCTACGCGGCCCCGGCGCGTGCCATCATCTTCGCGGCCCCCGCGCAACCGGAGCCGTTGCGGTTGTATCTCGGCAACCCGAATGCCGACAGGCCCGTGTACGACTTCGCCCGCAACCTCCCCCAGCGGCTTGAGCCGAAGCCTGACAGGACCACCGTCAGCCAGCGCCGCGACAACCCCATGTACGTTGCCGCGCCGCTCCCCTTCACCGAGCGGTGGCCATGGTTGATTTACGTCGTCTTGAGCGCCATCAGCATCGTGCTGGGCGCGATCATCGTCAATCTGTCCCGCGCAGCCATCGCGCAGCACGACGCCGCTGCGGAATCGGTCTCTTCGGCTGGCGCATCCAATTAGCCTCTGATTGGTCGTCTGCGTGCCGTTATGCCGGGCTTGCCTTGCTCACCTTCACGCTCGCCAAGGTGCTGACGGTGGACATGGCTGAGGTGCGATATGTCTATCGGGTTCTGTCGCTCCTCGGCGTGGGATTGCTCTTGGTCGCTACTTCAATCGGCTATGCAAAGCTTGCGCCGAGGCTGCTTGGGAGCTCATCACCGTCGGAAGAAGCTGAGCAATAGGGAACGGTCCGCCCGTCTTCAGCGGCCGAGCTGCTGCCACTCCAACCACGCAGGGTTCACATGGTCTCCCGACTGAGCGTGGGTCGGCCGATTATTGCTTCGGCTGCGGTTCGTCGCGCGCTGGCGGCTCATCGTCGAGCTGCGATTGTTCGTCCGGCTCTTCCAGCCAGACCACATTCAACAGCCCCAGCAGGGGATCATCAGGCGAAACGTCCGCAAGCGCCGCGAGGCCTTCTTCAATCAAGTTCCGCTTACCGAGTTGATGCCCGATATAAGCAAGCAGAAAGGCGTTGAGCGCCCGGTCGCGTTGTCCGCCGATCATTTGCTCTCGTACAACACGAATGGCGATGTCGAGCCGTGCCCGACTGGGAAGCAAGCTCGCGCCAAACTGCACATCGATCATTTCCGGCTGACGCATGAACAAGCGATGAAGGGCCAGCGCCGCCGACTTGTATAGGCCGGCCCCGATCTGGGCGTTGGCCAGCCCAGAGGTTGCCAGCGGATGATTGGGTACGAGTCGCAGCGCACGGGCAAATCGCTGCTCAGCTCGGAAGTACTCGCCGTTGCCGAGCATTTCCTCCGCCCAGGCAAGAAGCTCGTTGAACCGAGTCTGGTCGTTACCGGCCAGGCGGTTCAGTTGTTGGCCGTGGCGTACGATTGCCCCAAGGTCCTTGATCTTCAGCAGCGGGGTCTCACCGCCCGGCGTGGTTTCCCGAGTCGGTGGGAGTTCGCCGGGTTCGCCGGCGGGTTCTTCACTCGTCTCGGCGGCCCCATCTTCGTCAGGCTCAACGAGCTGCCGACGCAGTTGTTCGAACTGCTCGTCGAGGTGCTCAAGCACGCTGGGCTGACCGATGAGATCAACATTTTCTGAGGCGGCATAACGCTCGGCAACGCGCTGAAGGATCGTCTCGTAGTCTGGCTGAAGATCTGCCTCGATGCGGGTCTGCAATGTCGCCGGCTCCACTCGATCTTCCACCGCTTCATCCGCGATCGGGTGCTCCGTCAGGCGGAGGTCCTGGAAGCTGGCTTGAAAAGGCGTGCCCAGAGGGGCGACTTCCTTCCCCGCTTCCAGATCTTCGCGGGTCCTGGCCAAGTCGTAGCTCGTGAGACCGAGGATCTGTCCCTGCTGCTGCAAGGGAGCCACATGCAGTCCCCGCAGGCTGGATGCGATAGCCACAATCGATTCGCCCTCTTCGGACCGGAACACGCCGACGATCGCAGGATCGGCAGAGGCTTCATAAGTTTCGGCGGTCGTGCTGAACAGTGTGATCTGATCCAGCCTGAATCGATCATCGATGAGTTTCCCGAGCACATAGCGCGTCTGGCCGAGGGATCTCAACATCGCGGCGTCACCGTTCCTGTGGAAGCCAATGACCCCCAGTTGCTGGCCGAATCGAAGTCGATCGAACGTTTGGCCCGCCGCCACAAAACTAGGGTTGGACAGGGCGCTGGCGGCCCGAAACCGAAACAACGTGTCCGCGCCCAAGTCGCCACGGAAGTCCCTCTCGGCGACGTACCCGACGGTCCCACGGAATCCGCGTCCACCTACGACATTGCCCGTGATCAGCAGGTTGCGGGCCCGAAAATC
>JADFIM010000064.1 GCA_022566725.1 Planctomycetota bacterium | reverse complement strand
GTCCGGGCCGCGGAGAGTCCTGCTCCCCAAGTACCAGATCATAGCGAGTTGAATCATGAGTGATGCCCAAGAACTCGAGATCCAGACCGAGTCGATCGATGATGGGGTGATTCTGCGCCCCCTCGGCGAGATCGACCTGAACTGTGCCGCTGTGCTTCGGGAAGGACTCCGCCAGGCCCAGGATGGCCAGCCGGGCCGAGTGGTGGTCGATCTCGGCGGCGTTCCCTATATGGACAGCTCGGGCGTCGCCACGCTGGTGGAGGCGATGCAGATCGCTCGCCGCAACAGTACCAAGCTCATTCTCTGCGCAATGCAAGACAAGGTTCGCTCGATCTTCGAGATCGCTCGACTGGATATCGTTTTCAGCATCGTCGAGACTGCCGAGGAAGCCGTCTCGCAATAGCGAGGTCAGGCATTTGTCTCACGTCGGCTGGCGACAAGGATATGTAGACCGTGCCTCCAGCGGCTGAACCATCCAAACGCTCGGTATTGATCCGCAGCATGGACCGTTGGGGCGGACTGTGGATCGGCACGTTTGAGCTGCTCGGCGGCGTGTGGTACCTCATCCACGACGTGGCCGTGTGGGTCATGCGCGCCTTGCTGCGGCGAGGCGTCCGTTTCGGCCGAGCCGCTATGGTCACTCAGTTGGTCCGCGTCGGCGTGCGGGCGACGGGGATTGTGACGCTCGTCTGCGGCTGCGTCGGGTTCATCCTTGCACTACAAATGGAGCCGGCCCTGGCGGACTTCGGCCAGACGGACAAGGTCGCCAACATCATCGGCGTGGCCATCCTTCGGGAGCTCGGTCCGCTGATCGCAGCCATCGTCCTCACAGGATTTGCAGGGGCGTCGATCGCCGCCGAGCTCGGAACGATGGTTGTCGGTGAGGAAATCGAAGCCCTCGAAGCCCACGCGCTGAACCCCATCCGCTTCCTGGTGGTCCCGCGGGTGCTGGCGACGACGATCGCGCTCGTCGGGCTGACGATCATCGGTGATCTAGCCGCGGTCTTCTCCGGAGGAATCATGAGCATTTGGTTCCTCGACGTGCCGTACGAGCTGTACAAGACGAACACGCTGAACCAACTTGTTGTGGCCGACTTCCTGACCGGATTGATCAAGGCTGGCGTGTTCGGGCTGATCCTCAGTTCATTTGCGTGCTACCACGGCCTGGGCGTCACGGGGGGGGCCGCTGGAGTCGGGCGGGCAACGACCAGCACCGTGGTGCAGTCAGTGGTGGCGATCATCATCGCCGATCTCCTGTTCACCACGATCTTCTTCAAGATTGGATGGACGTGAACGCCGGAGAGCCCCCGGCGTGGCCGCCGGGGCTAAACGTGAAGCCGCCGCGGCCACGCGGCGCGGATCGGATCCTTACTGGGTCCCAGGCGCCTGGAACAGATAGTACGTACCGACAAATCCGTCCGGGTCGGATTGCACCTGCCACGCCATCGGCCCGAGATACCGCTTCAGAATCTCAATATCGAACTGGCGCCACGGCGGGGGCGGCTTGGCTGCGAGTTCATCTTCCATCTCCTTGGCATACTCCGGGTTCCAGAGCTTCATCTGCTCAATCATTTGGCGTCGGAGCATCAAGTCGATGTCCTTGAGGAACTCGATGTAGTCCACAGTATTGGCAAGCCCCCATGAGACGACCCCTTCCGTGGACAAGGCACGGATAGCCTGCTGAAAGGCTGGATCGTCACCAAGGCTGGGCATGCCGGCCTCCCCCGTGGCGCGCAGCGCATCCTCCACGAGGCTTGTGGTTCCGATCATGAGGTAGCCGCCGCCGAAGCCGATCGAGAACCCCTCACCGCCGGCGCCGCCCATCATTGGCCCGCCCATCATCATCATGGAGTTCGCAGGCATGGAATAGATCCGCCGGCCAAGAAAGTCTCGCGGCTCAAAACCCAACTGCCCAGCATGTTCGGCGAGCACTTGCTCGATCACGTCGGGCTTGGTGCACTCGATCGCATAGAGCGATTTCATGCTCGACAGGTCAATCGGCCGAGAGAGCGTCACCGTGCTATGAATCTGCGGCCCCAGCACGGCCAACACATTCTCGATGGTCGTGCCATACTCATCCAGCAGCTGATCAATGGTCGCCTGTAGCATCGGATTCATCCGGCCGATACTACGGACGAAATCCATCACCCCGTCGAATTCGAAATTCATGCTGGTGTAGCCGAGGGCATCGGGTCCGACAAACGGCGGGAGGTCGCGCCGGGGCGCCTCGGTGTCCATCAGCGCCGTCAGGCCGGCCTTGCCGTTGGGCATGTACACTGCAAACGTCTCCTCGAACATCGCCGCTGGGCCATCAAGTCGAACGCCGCACCCCAGAGCTTTGATGTCGCCGAGGATCATCTGAATCATGCTTTGGAACATTTGGGCCATCATCGGCTCGGCGCCGCCCACCACCCGGGCGATGTCCCGTGTCAGCAGCACCGCATAAGCATCGACCTCGCCCAGTCGATCCACCACCGCCTGATAGTCCTCGTGCTTCTCAAGTCCAGCCCGATCATCACCATCGATGGCCTCAAGGGCGTCGCTGAGCGTATCGAGATCGGTGCACACGATGAATCGGGTGCCATCGCGCACATAATGCAGAGCCGAGACCATCTCGAACATGTCTGTCGGATCGAGCGCGGGCATCATCGGCCCTGGTTGGTTCATCTCGGTTTCTTCGGCCTCGCGGTCGCCCTCGGCGTCCATGTCGGAAAGGTCGAACGAATAGACGGTCCTGCCGAGAATCTCCTTCTCCTCGTACTCCAGATCCAGTTCCTCTTCAGCCTTCGCGATCACAGCGTCGATGAGTTTGCCGGTCTTGTCGGCGTCGTCGCCGAAATCAGCGAGGAACAGGAACCCCGGCACTGTCGCATCAAGGTCCTCCTGCATCACCGGGAACACGGCAATGCCGACCGTGCCCTGCGGCCCAACTAGCGAATCTTCCTCGACTCCCAGTTCCTCCAACAGGTCGTCGAGCTTCTGGGTGCACTTTTCTACCGCTTCGGCGCAAAGCGCCTTGACCTGATCAGACTCCCACAGCGCCCACAACTGCGTGCGCTTGAGCCGCTCCAGGGAATCCTGGACATTCTTCACACTGGCTACAAAGACGCTGTCCTTGGGAGCCAGATCGTCGATTGTGGGCCCGGCAAATATGACAGCCGGACCGAGAACGATCGACAGCAGGCAGATGATCACGTTCCTGAGCATGGCAGTATCCTCTTTCAATCAGCGGTTCCTAAACCAGTTTGATGCCGGCGGCACAAACACTCACGGCCCAGGCCGCGGATCATGGGATCATTCCGAACGGTTCGAGCGATCTTTCAGCGCCGGTGCAACGCTGAAGTTCTTGCGCCCCGGGGGCTCGTGATAGTGGTGCCCGGAGTTGGGGTTGTCCTTGTCGTAGGCGAAGGCTTCACGGTTGCGAAGAAAGTCCTTCACGTATCGGGCGGGAATGGCGAAGTTTAGGCCCTCGAAGAACATTGCGCCCATGTTGATGATGCCCACAACCTCGCCGCGGGTATTGAACAGCGGGCCGCCCGAGTTGCCGGGATTGACCGCGGCATCGGTCTGGATGTACGTGAGCCCGTCGAAGCTCCGCTGGGTCGTGGAGATCACACCCTGGCTGAGCGTGCGCTCCAATCCCATGGGGTTGCCGATCGCGAACACGGTCTGGCCGACCTCGATGCTCTCCTGGGCTTCAAGAAGAGCAAAGACAAACTTCCCCTGTTGGGGGTGCGTAATCTTGATCAAAGCCAGGTCGATGTGGTTGTTGACGGCGACGATCTCGATGTCTTGGACCACCATGCGCCGAAGCGTGGTGTCGGCCTGGGGAAGCCACACCGTCACCCGCAGGTTTGTCTCGCCCTGGATGACATGAGCGTTGGTGATGGCGTGTCCGTCGGTGCTGATGATCACGCCGGAGCCTAGACCACGGGGGGTGGCGACCTTGATGACCGTGGGTCCCACGCGCTTGGCCTGCTCCTTGGGGCTCAGCTCAGTTAGGTCGCGGGCCGTGTGGAACAGCCAGTGTGCTTCGGTCTTCACCGGCGCGTCGGCGTCGGCCAGCTCGATCTCGTCGATGTCCTGGAGCCTTATCGCCAGCACGTCGGAACCGAGGTCCAGCCACAACGTCCGGTCATTTCGCTTCAGGATCGTCCCTTGGAGCACCGCGCCGCTGGTGAGCTTGATTACATCGGCAGCGCTGGCGGTCCCGAGCAGGGCCGCGACCAGAACCGCAGCAACAAGGCTTTTGCCGGCGAGAAACCGAGTCATCTTCGTCGAAGCTCAAAAGAAGGCCACTGCCGCATGGAGCCAGTATACGATGGTGACGATGAACTCAGCAACATCCAGGGAGGTATCGGCCTGATCGGCCTCACGCTTGCGTCCCCGGGGCACCCAGGAGCAACCTCATGCCCATCGCTGTGACCCTTTGCGCCGGCGTCGGCCTGCTGCTGGCTTCCATGGCGCCGACACAGAGTGACGACACTTCGCTGGCCGAGTACTTCGGCTTCGGAGGACTGGAGATCGTCAAGATCGACCGCAGCGCAGGTCCGATGGCCGTGGCCGATCTGGACGGCGATGGCTTCCTCGACTTGATCGTGGTCAACAACCACTCCAGCCGAATCGAGGTGCATTTTCAAAAGCCGGGGGCCACCCCGGATGACGCTTTCGTCACTGTCAGCCGGGCCAATGAACTACCCGAGCATTGGCGGTTCAGGCGCCAGCTCATCTCCGTGAGCCATCGCGTTTCGGCCGTGGTCCCCCACGATTTCGACGGCGATGGGTTGATGGATCTCATCTACGCCGGATCGCCCCCCGAGCTGGTGTTCATGCGTCAGTCACCGGCCGGCAAGTTCGTAATCGCCCGCAAGCTTCATGTCAAGGACCTGGCGTCCAATCGAAACGGCCTGGCGGTGGCAGACGTCATCGGCGACGAGCAACCGGAGCTTCTTTGTCTGGTTGACGGCGAGATCCACGTCTGGACGATCAATGGCGATAGCCTGGGCCGGCCGTTGAAGCTCGCAACGGGCGGCAGGATCATCGCCTTCCTGCTCGAGGACTACAACGGTGACGGGCGGTTGGATATCGCCGGCGTCCTTCCCGACGACCCGGCTCCGATCCGGCTGTGGCTCGGCGGCGAGGATGGCGGGCGCGGCGTGCTGGGAGCCGAGCTTCGATTCGAGATGCCCGCCCTGCTCGAGGCCGAAGCGCTGCGCCTCACCGGGGATGATGCGGCCACCATCGTTGTCATCGAACGAGCGTCCAAGCGCATCGTTCTGTACGAGCTTGCGATCGAGCAGATCGAGCAGACCGGCGACCGCGACGCGGCGATGCTCGTCTACAGCTTCTCCGACGCGGGCAATCGCAAGCGGTCCACGGCTGTGGTCGATGTCGATGGCGACGGGCTCTTGGACCTTGTGGCCACGGACACTCAGGCCAACGCGCTGGTCGTGTATCGCCAGGCCCAGGGCAAGGGCTTGCAGCCGGGCGAGTCATATCCGTGCTACGCAGAGCTTGAGTATCTCGTTGCGGGCAACGTGGACGATGACCCTTTCGCCGAGCTGTTCGTGCTCTCGGAGAAGGAGGGCGTCGTCGGCCGATGCGAGGTCGAGTCAACCGGCGTGCCATATCCTGTCCCGCTGACCGTTCCCGGCGGACATACACCGGTCGCGCTCAATCTGGTCGAGTTGGAGGATGGCCCGCATGTCGCCATCATCGCCAAGGACAGTCGCAACTATGCGATTACGCTCATCGACCTGGCCGGGGACAGCGAAACGATCCAACTGGGGTCGCTGAGCCGATCGCCCCAGACCATTCTGGCCCTCGACGCCGATCAGGACGGGAGGACCGACCTGCTGCTGTTCACGCGTGATAAGCCGATGATGATGCTCCACGCCGAGGCCGACGGCTTCCAACTCAAAGAGTCTAAAGACATGAGCCAGTTCGGCTTGGTGAAGGCCGCCAAGGCGGACAACACCGCGGTGTTTGACATTGACGCAGACGGCCACGCGGAGCTGCTCATTGCCGATCGCAACTACGTGCGGGCGGTGCGTTACGATCCGGACCCACCTGCGGGCATCAGTCCGGGTTGGCAGGTGGTGCAACAGATCAACGCCGACGACAGTGATTCCAAGCTGGTGTCGCTGGCAGTGCTGGGCGATCGAATTGTCGCCGCCGACCAAAAGAACGATCGGCTGGTCGTCATGGCCCGCTTGCAAGACCAGCGATCCGGCTCGAGCAGAACATGGGGCGAAACCGAGTCGGTCACGGTCAAGGGTTTCTCGTTTCATTCCATCCATGCCGGCTCATTCTCGGGCGATGGTGGGGACAACCTCCTGGCGATCGGGAACGACGGGTTCGCGGTGATTCGATTTCTGGGCGAGCGCACGGTGCTGCGAGAGTTTGCGTCCTGGCGGACCGACCAAGAGCATCGCCGCCAGCATGAGCTGGCGACCGGCGACATCAACGGCGACGGGTTTCGCGATCTCATCTCACTCGATGCCGGCGAACAGATGTGCGAGATCTTTACGTTTAGCGAGTCGCGACAGATGCTGTACGCGGTTGGCTTCCAGGTCTTTGAATCCAAGATCTTTTCCGGCGGCGAGCCGCGCGAGTACGAGCCGAGCGAAGCCCTCGTTGCCGACGTCACGGGCGACGGAGCGGATGACTTGCTGCTGCTGGCCCACGATCGGGTGCTGATCTATCCGCAGATGACGCAAGAGGCGTCTCCGGCCGGCCAATAGTACATTGCCGCCAAAAACCGACTGCTCACTGGAGACAGCCGGTCAGGATCGGCCATCATTGATTGACATCACACACCGGCCGCGACGAGGCGGCCCTGGGTCAAGGAGCCTGCCGATGGTTCGCAAACACGATCGGGCACCAAACGTCATTGCCGCCGTGATTCTTCTCTTCTCGCCCTGCACAATCGGGGCCGCCGCCGCGAGCGAAGGCCTGGCGGTGACCGTCTACTCCACCGCCGACCCGGCGAGTTTCGATCCCCAACGTTACATCTCCCAGCAGCGACAGGGCTACAACCTGAACTTCGCCTGGCAGGTGCCCGGGTTCGGCGTGGTCAAGGAGGTCCGCACAGTCAACCTCAAGGCCGGCCTCAACGAACTGCGGTTCACCGACGTGGCCCAGTTCATCGATCCCACCACGGTGAGCTTTGTGGATCTCACCGACCCCGAGGGTACGGTGGTGCTCGAACAGAACTTCGAGTTCGACCTTATCAATACGCAAAAGCTCTACGAAAAGTACATCGACCGGGAGGTCGGCCTGGAAGTGACGCAGGACGGCGAGACCACAGTCGTAACGGGCAAGGTACTCGCCGTTAGGGGTGGGATGTTTATCCTCCAGACGCCGCAGGGGCTGGAGTTCCTCCCACAGGGAAGCGGTCGAATCAAACTACCCCCGCTGCCGTTGGAGGGGCTGGTGACCAAGCCCACGCTGGTGTGGAAGCTGGATGCCGAGCAAGGCGGTGAGCACGAGATCCGCACCACCTATCAGACCAACGGCATCACCTGGCGGGCGGACTACAACCTGATGCTGAACGCCGATGACACCCAGGCCGACCTCGGCGCGTGGGTGACTGTGATGAACCTCTCCGGGCGGGCATACCAAAACGCCCGGCTCAAGCTCATCGCCGGTGACGTGCAGCGGGTTCAGCCCGAGTATGGCTACTTGCGTTACGCGGGAGAGGCTTCAGAGAGGGCCCGCCGGGCGGCGGGCTTCCAAGAAAGGGCGTTCTTCGAGTACCACCTGTACACGCTGCCGCGCCGCACCGACATCCTGTCCAACACCACCCAGCAGATCACACTGTTTCCGACCGCCCGCGACGTGAGTGTCGAGAAAGTGTTGGTGTACTACGGCCTTTCACCCGGTGCTGCGTGGGGGTTTTCCCCCAACCCGCGAACCGACCGCAACTTTGGTACGCAGTCGAACCCGAAGGTCGACGTCTATGTGCGCTTTCACAATGAAGAGGACAACAACCTCGGTATGCCTCTGCCGCGGGGCAAGGTACGCGTGTACAAACAAGACGAGGCGGACGAATCGTTTGAGTTCATCGGCGAAGACCTCATCGACCACACGCCGAAGAATGAGACGGTCCTGATCAGAGTCGGTCAAGCCTTTGATATCGTCGGCGAGCGCACCCAAACGAACTTTACTATCGACACCCGGGTTCGCCCCAACCTCATCACCGAGAGCTTCAAGATCCAAATCCGCAACCACAAAGAGCAGCAGATCAAGGTCATCATCAAGGAGAACCTCTACCGGTGGGTCAACTGGCAGATCACCCAGACCAGCGACGAGCATGAAAAGATCGACGCGCGGACGATCCACTTCGAAGTGAACGTCCCGCCTGACGGCGAAAGGACGGTGACCTACACCGTGAAATACACGTGGTGAGCAATTGCACCGTTTGGCCGCGCGACATCGTGCATCAACGACAAAGCCCACGGATTGGAATCCGTGGGCTTCTTTCTTGGAGGTTGTCGTGGCACAGGAGCCCGTGAAGGAGCGGCGGCGCGGGCACGACTACCGTTGAATCAGTGTGCCCTGATCGATGAGCTTCCGGCCGTCCACCGTCATCGTTGCGTTGGTCTGGTGGGCAAACAGGTCAAAGGGGACATCATTGTCGCCGCCGGCCCAGGTGTTGCCGCCGATGCCGATACTGATTGTGCCGGCGCCCATCCAGGTGACCATGTGGCTGCCTGCGGGAACCTGCACGCTGGGGTTGATGCCGATGTCAATAGCCGCGAAGTGGTCGCGCCCCTCGGCGGGGGCGGCGTTGTACAGCTGCATCAACGCGGTGATGTCGCCCTGCTTGGCGGTCATCGACGTCATCTTGCCCTTGGTGAAGTTCAGCGTCAGGCCCTGGATCCGCTTGCCCTGGAAGAAGAATGTATCGGCGATAAAGGTACCCTCGGCCGTACCGGTCACGGGGGTCAGGTAGACCTCCCCTGCCGGAAGCCAGACCTGGCACGCCGGGCCGCCTGCGTATCGATCATCGGTCGAAATCACTCCATCGCTCACGAAGATCGGACGGCGGGTGATCTCGACCGTCAGATCAGTGCCGTTGGGCGCAGTGATGCGCACCTCCCGCCCCGCAGCCAGAATGTTCTTGACCCGCTCACCCGTAGCCTGGAGCTGATCGTAATCAACATTCACGCCGCGCCAGAAGATCCTCGACAGCTCGTTGCGGGTGATCCCAAATTGCTCGGCCAAGGCCTTGGTCGGATACAAGCCGTTGCCCAGATGCGTGCGAATCACGTTACGCTCGAGCATCTTCTTGTAAATCGGCTCGAACGCCTTGGCGTGGGCGGCCCGGCGCTGGGCCGGGACATCGGCCAGGAGATCGAAGCTCTCCCGGTGATCGACACTGATCATCGCGTTGATGGTCTCGGCCATTCGCAACGCGAACGTTGGCTCTTGGTTGTCGTATTCGGCCGGCACTTCCGTGAATATGTTGCGGGTAAGACGGTCACTGCTAATCGTGATCACGGGGTGGGCGCCCAGCTTGCGGACCTCTATCGCAATGTCTTCGAGCAACTGCTGGTCTCGGGCGCCGCCCTTGATCAACACCAACTCTCCATAGCGAATGTTTGCAGACTTGTTGACCAGAGTGTCCGCGATCCCGGCGGTGTCCGGGTTCGCGGTAAACGATTCCTGCTGGGTAATCCCCGAAGCGACCCCCAACAGGACCGCCCCGAGGCCAAGCCCCAGGATTCTCAGCGACGTGTTCATGGCTCAGCCTCCTTTCAAGTGAGTTTGGACATATCACACGACGTCCTTCTCCCTGGTCTCCTGGTTTACGATTGCGCCACCGCTCCTTCAGCGTGCCGCAGCCAGCCATGGTATCACCAGGCTGCCCAGATACCCGTGCCTCCCTGGCGGATGTGGATAACTTTCTCGCCGGTGGCTGTCCATACCGCGGGACGTGACCTGCCATGGTCCGCCAGGGCCGGGCCCGCCGCTAGGGTGCGTCTCCACCGGGTCGGCGTGGTGATCCTCAGAATCATGTTCGTCCCCATCGACCTGCTGTTCTTCGGCATTGCCGTCTACGGAGGCTGGCTGTTGTCGATCCGACGCATCTCGAGGCTCGATCTGTCGGTGCTGGCGACGTAGCTCGGCCACGCGCGGCTGGCAGCCGGCCTCGACACAGGCCACGTTCGCCGCGCAGGACCCCGGATCCTCGCCGACAGGCCGGCCATTGCCTCCTCCCGGCGGGGGACCCGGCAGGCGTCGCCCGCTGAGGACCGAGCCTCCGGATCCAGTAAAAAAACCGCGGAAACCGCTGGGAACCGCAGGAGGCATGATATACTATTGGCGGTAGTACTACTACTGGCCGTAAACCCTGGAGGCCGATCCGTGGAGCGCAAGTCCCTGCATGAGCTAGGAGCGCAGCAGCGAGCAGTAATGCAGATCGTCTGGCAGACCGGCGAGGCTACGGTGCAGCAGGTGCGCAGACGCCTCACCCGCGACAAGCCCCTGGCCTACACGACCGTGCTCTCGGTCATGCAGAAGCTGGAGAAGGGCGGCTGGCTGACGCACCGCACCGAGGGCCGCAGCTACGTCTACACCGCCAGACGCACGCGCCGAGAGGCGGGTGCGAGCTCGTTGCGTAAGTTCATCGACCGTGTCTTGGGCGGAGATACGTTGCCGCTGTTCCAGCATCTTGTCGAAGACGAAGCGCTGGACGAGAAAGACCTTGCCGCGATTCGCAGGATCCTTCAAAAGAAGCGAAAGGAGCACCCAGATGCTGACTGATTGGTTCCTGCCCAACTCTCTGGGGGTCGCGATCATCTGGCAGATGACCGCCTGCCTGCTTCTTGCGTTGACGGCGAGCTTCATTGTCGTGACACGGCCGGCCCGAGCGCATGGCTTGGTGTCCGTTGGCCTGCTGGCCTGCCTCATCGCGCCCCTGCTCAGCGCCGGTGTGCGGACTGCCGGCTGGGGATTCTTCGCGCAATCCCCAGTGTCACTTCCCGGCGACGCGGCTGCCTCAACCGACACGGCCGAGGGGGTTGACCCGCTGGCGAGCATCGAAGCTTTCGCGGGGTTGGCGGGAATGCATGCCGGATCGCCCCAAACCGACCCGCCGGAGGCTGGCTCAGGGAACCTCATGGACCTGGCCGTGGGCGGGAATCGGATCCAGCCGGCCGTGGCGAACAGCGGCATCGACCCCTGGACCACGTTGTTCGTCGGCGTGTGGGCAGCGATGACCCTGGTGCTCGCCGCTCGCCTGGCCCTGGGTCTGCGGGCGGCGCGTCGGCTCGTGTTGAACGCGCAGCCGTGCACAAGCGCCAAGGTCAAGCGAGCGCTGGACACGGCGGCAGACCGACTCGGTGTCGAGGCTCAAGCTGAACTGTTGTGCAGCGACGGATTGCACTCCCCGGTGATCTGTTCCTGGGGCGCAGTGCCGCGCATCCTGCTGCCGCGGGACTGCCTTGATGACCTGCCGATCGACGACCTGACCGCCATCCTGTGCCATGAGCTGGCGCACTGGAAGCGGCGCGATCACTGGACGACAATGCTCAGTGAAGTGGTTCGCTGCGCCTGGCCGTGGCATCCAGCGGTCTGGCTGGCGACCGCGCGGCTGAGGCGCCTCGGTGAGATGGCCTGCGATGACTGGGTTATCGCCTGCGGTCATCGGCGGCAGCGCTACGCGCGGTCGCTGCTGTCGCTCACCCCGCAGCGCGGCGCGGTCTTCGCGATCGCGGCGACCCACGGCCGGCGAGGGCTTGCGAACCGGATTCATCGCATCTTGGGACATCCCCGTCGCCATCCGCAGGCGGGTGTGAAGTGGACCACGG
>JADFIM010000063.1 GCA_022566725.1 Planctomycetota bacterium | reverse complement strand
GCGGTCACCATCGCCGATGCATTGCCCGAAGAAATCGGACAGCGCCTTGTGGCGTCTATAAGGGAAGGGATGTACCCCCGCATCTACCGTCCGACGCACGCCCAGCGGATATTCAAGGCCGTCAAGAAACTCGACGGCCTCTCCGAAGAGATCCTCGAGGCGATCGAAAGCCTCGAGGAGTTGTTCCTCAGCGAGCTCGGTTCCTTCAACAACCGCCTGGAGGGACTGATCAAGGAACAACAGCCCAGCGAACTGAAGAGCAAGCTCGAGAAGGTGGCGGCTCGAGGGGCACAGCCCAAGTCAACTGGTGAGGCGGTGCGCGAGGAGTTTCGCAAGCGCCAGGCAATGAGCGACCGATACGTCAATCAACTGCGGGATCTGCTCACGCCGGAACAGTTTGCGTCGCTCCCAGGGGCCAGAAAGTGGATTGAGCCGAGTCGAGGTCCACGTGCGAAGGGAGCAGCGGGCAAGGACGGCGGAATTACCGATGATGCCCGCCGCAAGCGCCTCGAGCGCAAAAAGCAGAAGGAAAAGGCAGGAGGCGCCGCTGACCGCGTTGCTGCGTTTGCCATCGGCGGCAAGTTGCTAAGTGGCCAGGGGAATGAAACGACGAATGCCCGCAAAGGCGAGACAGAAGGAAAAGAGGGCGACGAGACGGGCAAGGATAGCCAGCCATAGCTCCGCCGGCGACGCGGCCGGGGCGCCTGGCAACCGCGAGGATCGGTCCGGGAGGGGTGCAAAGAGATTTCTGCATCCGTGGTATCGAGATCTCTACGGCGGCGGAATCAGGCTCGGTACGCCGGCCCATTCGCACCGGCGTCGAGACGACGGACGGGTCAATGCCCGCTCGGCAGGCTGCGTGCGAATCTCAGAGGCGCCCGGCCAAACAGACACGGCCATGGAGCCGTCGCCGTCATGACTGATCACGTTGAATCTTCTGCGACCACCGGATTCCGGTTCAACGGAGAGTTGCTGAGCAGTCTCAGTGCGTCCGACACCGGCGAGGCAGGTTCGGCCCGCAAGCGATGCGCCGCCTTGGGCATCGACTGGCTCGACGAAGCGCCGGCCGCATCTCCCGAAGCGGTAAAGCTGATCAGCTCGGAGGTGGCGGTTCGTCTGCGTGTGGTGCCCCTGCGGATTGAGCACGATCGGCTCCTCGTGGCGATGTTCGACCCGTTGGACATTTCGTCGGTCGATGAGGTGTCCACGCTCACCGGCTATCCGGTCACCCGCGTGGGCGTTGAGCAAGGGAGCTTTGCCGAGCTGATGCGGGCACACTATGGCACCACGGCCGCCCGGATGGCCGAAAGCCTGGCCAGCGAGAATCCGGAGGGAGTCGGCGTCGAGACGGAGCACAACCTCGACACCATAGAAGCCGACGACATTCACCGCATGGCCGAGCAGCCCACGTTGATCAATCTGGTCAACTTGCTGCTGCTGGAGGCCATTCAGTCGCGGTCGTCGGACGTCCACATTGAACCATTTGAGAATGAGCTGAAGGTCAAGTTCCGCATCGACGGCATGTTGGTCGAGCAACCGCCGCCACCCAAGCATCTCCAGCCGGCGCTGATTGGGCGAGTCAAGATCATGGCCGGGATGAACATCGCCGAGCGCTATGTTCCGCAGGACGGCCACATCACGCTGCGGTTCGAAGGCCGAAAGGTGGACTTGCGCGTTTCGACCGTCCCCACGCTCTACGGTGAATCCGTTGTCATGCGGATCCTCGACAAGAGTGCGTTGCGTCTGGATTTCGAGTCGCTGGGCATGCGCGAGAGCCTGAGGCAGGCGATGGACAAGCTGATCGCCAAACCACATGGACTCGTGCTCGTCACTGGACCCACCGGCTCCGGCAAGACCACCACCCTCTATGCGGCGCTGACCAGGCTTTATGATCCCCGCAAGAAGATCATCACGATCGAGGATCCGGTCGAGTACGAGCTTTCGGGTATCAACCAGATTCCTGTGAACCCCAAGCGCGGGTTGACCTTCGCCACCGGCCTGCGACACATTCTCCGCCAAGACCCCGACATCGTGTTTGTCGGCGAGATCCGCGATGCGGAGACTGCGGAGATCGCTATTCGCTCCGCTCTCACCGGGCATCTCATCTTCTCCACCCTTCATACCAACGATGCGATCAGCTCCATTAGCCGGCTGATCGACATGGGTGCCGAGCCTTACCTGGTGGCGTCCGTACTCGAGGGCGTGCTGGCCCAGCGCCTCGGCCGGCGAGTATGTCCCCATTGTGCCGAGCAGATTCCGATGCCCGAAGATGTCAGCCACCGGCTGTCAGCCTCGGAGCTGGCGCTGTTTGACGGGCAGGTGTGGCGGGGCGCCGGCTGCTCGAAATGCAACGGCTCAGGATACTTCGGCCGAGTTGGGTTCTTTGAGTTTGTGAAGATCAACGCCGCATTGCGCAAGGCCATTTCCGAGAACCGCCCTACCGCGGAGCTGCTGGCGCTCGTGGATAAGCCATCCAGGACCACGCATACAAGTGGCGAGACCCCCGCGACGATGGGTGCTGACGATGAGTCTTGCGTGACCATACGCGCGGACGAGCCCGGCACGGCTGCGGAGAGACTCAAGGGCCTGGTCAGCAGAGTTTCGCAAAGCCTTTCGGCATGGGTGCGTCCGTCATCGCCCGGTGATCAAGCAGACGAGCCGCCAAGCAGCTCCCGCCCCGCTGGTGCACCGCTCACACCCCATATACGAGCACAATCCGCCGCGAAAGAAGCCGTCGCCGGCCAACCACCGAACGTCGATTCGCCATCGGCACCGACCAAGGCAATGGCTGAGGACCGTCCTGGCCTCCAGCCGCAATCAGCGGTCGACGAGTCCTACATGACCATGCGCACCGACGGGCTGGAGAAGGCCGCGGCGGGCCACACCACCATCGAAGAAGTGCTGCGAGCAACGCAAGATACGGAAGATTCCGTCGTTTGACCGATGGATGCCTTCCTTTGGATACCATAGCCTGACCGTCAGCGGCGAGCCCCGCCAAGGCGTGATCGTTGCAGTGGACCGGCCCGCAGCGATTCGACTGCTGCTGGAGCGGGGGGAGACGGCCACGAGCATTGAATCAACTGGCACGCCCCAGCGGGTCTCGGCTGGGCCATCGCCGGCGATTGCGGCCCACGCCGCACCCGACTCTCAAGGCGTGGGCGCAATCCTCCGCGCCGCCTTCTCCGCGCCCCTGCGCCGGCGGTCCGCAAGGCCCGTCGCCACCCGCACCGAGATGGCCAACCTCATGCGCGAGCTGGCGACTGCGCTCGAAGCCGGACTCCCGGTCATGCAGAGCTTGCGCACCGTTCGGCGTCAAAGTTCCGGTCGAGCGATGCCGGTGATCCTGGACCATCTCATCGAGCGGGTCGAGGCCGGTACACCCTTGCATCAGGCTGCCAGGGAGTACGGTCTGCCGTTCGATGATCTGATCGTGGGCATGTTGCGCGCCGCCGACGCCTCGGGGAAGGTGGCCGAGGTGCTTCATCAGCTGGCCGATCTGCTGGAACGATCGCTTGAACTGCGCCGTGAAGTGCTCGGAGCCACGCTTTACCCGATGATTGTGGCGGCGCTGGTATTGATCAGCTCGATCCTGCTGGTGACCGTGCTGGTTCCCCGGCTGATCGAGCCGCTCGCCGGGGAGTTCACAATGCCGCTGCCGACGCGCATCCTCATCGCGGTTGCTGCGTTTCTCTCCGGCTACTGGATCCACTGCCTCATCGGCATCGCACTGGTGTGGTTCGGCTGGCGGGCGTGGGCGGGCATCGCTGCCAACCGGCTGCGCATCGACCGGCTCAAGCTGCGGGCGCCGCTGTTCGGACGATTGCTTCGCGACGTCGCCGTGGCCAGGTTCACCCGAACGCTAGGCACGCTGGTATCAGCGGGCATACCGATACTCGACGCGCTTCAGATCACGCGCGATACGCTCGGCAACACCGCGCTGGCACAGGCGATCGACGACGTGCAGGAAAGTGTGACCGCCGGAAAGGCCCTGGCCGAGCCGCTTGAAAAGTCCGGTCGTTTCCCGCCGTTGCTCGTGCAGGTTGTGAACCTGGGCGAGCGGTCCGGGCGACTGGAAAGCATGTTGATGCACGCGGCCGGCGCGTTTGACCGCCAGGTCAACAGCTCGGTCAAACTCTTCACCAGGGCTCTCCCGCCGGTGCTCATCATGATTATGGCGACGCTTGCCGGGTTCGTCCTGGCGGCAATCCTGCTTCCCTTGCTCGAACTTCAATCAATGGTCCGATGACGACTGAACCGACTCGAAAACTCGCTGATTCATCTGGAGGCGCCACCATGCCACGGAGACGCGCTGTACGCCATGTTCATCACGTTCGACGAGCGTTCACGCTCATCGAAATCATCGTCGTGGTCACCATCATCGCGCTGCTGGCGGCGCTGATCGCGCCACGACTCTTCGGCCGACTGACCTGGGCGAAGGTGAACGCAGCCAAGACCGAAGTCAAATCGATCGCCACGGCTGCGGAAATGTATATCACCGATACCGGCGGGATTCTTCGCGACGACTTTGACCTTGAGGTGTTGTTGTTGCCTCCGGAGGACGGAGGCGGACCACTGGGCCCCTATCTCTACAAGCAGGACGACCTCATTGATCCCTGGGAAACCCCGTATGTGGTTCGCGTGCCTGGCGACGTGAATCACGATTTTGACATCATCTCGTATGGTCCGGACGGCCTGGAAGGCTCCGAGGACGACATCACCAACTGACGAATCTGATCCCCATGAGCTGCGCCGCGCGAACATCACGAACCGCCTTCACGTTGATGGAGGTCATCGTGGTTATCTGCATTCTCGCGATCATGGCGGCGATGACCATTCCCCGCCTTCTCGGACAAAATCGGCGGGCGGTGCAGGTCGCGGCGGACGAGGTCGCTGACCTGTTGATCATGTACGCGCATCGCGAAATGCTGACGCAGAAGCCGGTCGGCGTCTGGCACGACGCTGAGCGCAACTGGATCATGCTCATGATCCTGGAGCTCGATCCCGCCCGACCGGATGAGCCGGCCGACTGGCGTCTCGACCCGCACGTGGCCCCGGTCAAGCTCCCGGCGAGCATTCCTGCGGCCAATGTGTCCGCCCGTGAGAACGGCGAGCCGGTGGATTTTCAACTGTGGCCGATCGACTCCGCTCCCGGTAAGCAGCGTCCCAGCATCGAGATCGCGCTGCTGGCCGATGACGGGACCCTCAGACGGCTTGTGCTTCCTTCTCACGCGATCGCACCACATCAGCTCGAGAACTTCCGTGACTCGGCCAACGTGCGCAGTCCAATTGACCTGGATGAGGCCGGCCGGCATCGGGAGGACTGGTGATGGTTGGCCATCGCCGACATGTCCGCACCCGGCGGGGAATCGCGCTGATGGACGCGATCCTGGGAGGGATGATGCTCGGCATCGGCCTGGCGGTCCTCCTGTCAGTCACCCAACGATCGCTGGCGATGCAAAGCCAGGGACAAAGGCTGGTCGTCGCTTCATGGATCGTGGATGAACTGCTGGCCATGGTGCTGGTTGAAGGCCCCGTTGCCTACCCGCAGATGTACGCCACCCAAGGACGATACGAGTCGCCGCCGTTCGACGACTTCGAGTTCGACGTCGATATCCAAGACATCGGCCTGGGCAAACCGCTGCTGGTCACGGCGACGGTCCGCTGGCCGCGCGGACGCGGCTACCAGCAAGTGCAGGCCCAAACCTACATCGCCCAGCGCCTCGGTGACCCCATACAGGTCCGGGCCCCCTTTGAGCCGATCGACCGCCTTTCGAGGTATTACGACGATGAGTAGACCGACCATTCATCGCCGAGGGTTCACGCTATTGGAGCTGCTGGTGGCCGGGCTGGTCACCGCATTCGTGATGGGTGCGGTAACCATCAGTCTGTCCCAGTTGAACCAGGCGAAGGCGAGCGGCAAGACGCGGCTGGAGGCGTACCTGCGAGCCGATACGGCCCTGAACGCCCTTCGTCGCGATATCGCCTCGGTGCTGCGCGACGATGATCTGTTTCTGACCCGGCTGCTGGTGGTGGACGGCTCTGCGCAGACCGGTATCGGTCACGTGGATCGCGATGAGATCCTTCTCTTCAACACTCGATTCCGCCCCGTCCGTAACCTCGACTTCATCGGCGAAGGCATGGAGTATGAAACGCAGTTCCGCATCGAGGAGGATGATGATGGGGCTGTGCTCTGGCAACGCCGGTCCGCGATGCCCGACGAATATCCGCGTGCCGGCGGCCTGGCCATTCCATTGGTCGATGGGATGGTCGCGCTGGCCATCGAAGCATACGACGGTGACCTCTGGTATGAGCAGTGGGACTCAGACATCGACGGCCTTCCGCTGGCGATTCGGGTTACGGTGACCGCCCACAGCGATCACCGCAAGGGCGATGACCTCCACACCACACCTGCCGCGGTCCTGCGAACGGTGATCCCCATCGATCGGGTTCCGCCGCCGCCCAGCCCGCTCCTCGATGATTCCGGCGAGGGCGCGGACCGTGACCAAGGGCAGGACTCCACAGGCGAGGGGGTTGGTTCGCCGGGCGATGACCGCGGCGGCTCGCCGGGCGGTTTTCGTGGCGGCGGCCGAAGCCGCGGCGGCAGCCCTGGGCCCACACAAGGCAGCACAACTGTGGAGGATCGATGATGCGCCGGATCACATCATGGCGTCGCCGGGGCTTTGTGGTGCTCATCGTGATGTGGGCACTCGCCATTGCCGCGCTTCTGGTGAGCTCTGTTCAACTGTTCGGGTATCGACAGGCCATGCTGGGGCGCGAAGCGCTGGCTCGAGTCCAGGCGCGGTGGGCGGCGCGCGGGGGGGTGGAATACACCATCGCCGTGATGGCCGCGCACACCCAAGAGCCCGTCCCCGACGATGCGTTCGCGATGGTCCGCGAGATGGAAGACATCTCCGTTGGCGGTCTGATCAACGCCACCTATGCCATCCATCACCACGCCGACGGTCGGGATTGGGCCGGCCCGATGGATGAGCACTCGAAGATCAACATCAACTCGAGCATCACCAATGCCAGCATGCTCCTATTGCTTACAGACATCACGCCGGACGTGGTCGACGCGATTCTGGACTGGATCGACGAGGACGACGAGGTGCGAGAGCAAGGTGCGGAGCGCGACTACTACCTCAGCCTGGAGGCACCCTACCTACCCCGAAACGGGCCGATGCGCACGATTGCTGAGCTCGAACTCGTCGCCGGCATCTGGCCGGAGCACCTGCGCGGCGAGGACTGGAACCTCAATAATCAGGTCGATCCCAACGAGGATGACGGCGACCGAACCTGGCCGGTCGACGAACCGGACCACCAGCTCGAGGCCGGTTGGTCCGCCATCCTCACGGCCTACTCGGTCCAAGGCCCGCTCGGCGCATCGGGGCTGCCGCGAATCAATCTCGCCGAAGCCGATATCCAAGAGCTCCAAGACCGCCTGAACATGGATGAAATTCAGGCCTGGGCATTCATCAAGTACCTAACCGCGAACAACATGACCGGGCTCGAGCAGTTGCTGACAATGCAGGTCGAGCAGGAACTGGCATCCGAGGCCTCCGCCGATCCCCGCGGCTCCGATGCTCCAACGCAAGGATCATCGACACTTTCGCTCACGCGCGACCAGCTTCGAGCCATACTCGCTGAGACCACGCTCGAAGAGGTGAATACCCGCGCGCCGGGCAGATTGAATATCAACACCGTTTCAGAGCAACTGCTTCGGCAACTGCTGTTCACCAGAGAGTACCTCGCCGACGAGATTGTGTATATGCGCAACTCCCGGCTGCAGGGGATCGCGAGCCTCGTCGATCTGCTGGACATTCCCGCTTTCCGGGAAGAAACGGGCGCCCTGGAGTACCTCGGCCGCATCATGGACACCCGCAGCAATGTATACAGCATCTGCTCGCAAGGTCGATCCCAGTCCGGCGGCGTGGAAGTTGAAATTATCGTCGTG
Organism: Planctomycetota bacterium; assembly: GCA_022566725.1. Lineage (GTDB taxonomy): Bacteria > Planctomycetota > Phycisphaerae > Phycisphaerales > SM1A02 > JADFFQ01. The sequence goes on along the minus strand of JADFIM010000063.1, from coordinate 3,897 downwards.
GTCGATCGTTCTACCCTGCCGATTCGAATTCTCGAGTACCGAGAACTATGACCAAGGCACGCAAGAGACAATCCGCTGCAAGCGCCGTGGCGGTGTTGCACTGCGCGGCCGGCAAGTGGCGTGGGGTGATCGCCACAACCTCCGACGACCGACCGACCATCCTCGCCTGGCGGAGATTCGAGGCCGACCAGAACGAACAGATCGATCAATGGCTCGATAAACACCAGGTAGGGCGGGTGATCGGCGTGCTTCCGGCGGCGGCGGTCATCTGCCGAACGCGCCCTCTGCCCGATGCTCAACCCGAGCAGCTGACGCAGGCTTTGCGCCTGCAGGCCGAAGCACACATGGGCGGTACCGTCCCCCCCCATCGGCAGGCCACGGCCATACTTCCTGTCGCCGAGGGTGAGACGAGCCGCAGCGGCATCATGGTCGCCTGGCCTGAGGCAGCCCGCGCGCCGCTTCCCCCAACCCGCCGTCGGATCACCTTTGCCCCGGACGTCGCGGCCTTGGCGGCTCTGCTCAATGCCAAGCGCCCGACCGAGCCGCTGCTATGGATCGACCGCCACGATGGATCAGTGGCGCTGGCGATCAGTCATGCCAATGGCGCGATACTTCGGGCCGCGCGCGTCAACGCCGAGAGTCCGCGGAAGTGGCAAGAGAATGTGGCCCGCGTGATCGCCGAAACCGCGCTGAGCGTCGGGCACACCCCTGCGTTTATCGAATCGCTCGTTGACGCCGTCGCCGCCACAACCGCCGGCCTGGACCACAACGCGGCGGCACTGATCGTGGCGCCCCAGATCATCGACAGCGCCTGCGCGCGGGTCAAAGGCGGCCCCGATTGGGTCGGGAGTGATCCGGCCTGGTGGCGGGACTACGGCATCGCCCTCGGCGCGGTGCTGGCGAGCACCAACCAACTTGCACCGCTTACACAGCTGCGCTTCTCGGCGCCGGTCGAATCGCCGTCGCCCGCCCGCAGACTTCTCGGCGCTCTGTCAAATCCGAGCGCCGCAGTCAAGACCGTCACCATTTGCGTGCTCATCGCGATTCTCTTCCCGTTCCTGGTCGGCGGACTGCGCCTCGGGATCCTCAAGGCCAAGCATTCCAGTCTGCAATCGCACCTGACCCAGACGCGGGAAATCCAAACGCGGCTGGCCATGTACGGCGAGTTGCAGGACAGAGCGTGGCCGATGACCAAGCTGCTGGCGGACATCGCGTGCAACACGCCCCAGGGCATCGACCTGGATCAGATTCGAATCAGGTTCGGCGAGCGCATGTCGCTCAGCGGCCGGGTCAGACCTCACGACGATCATTCCGCCCAGGAAGTCGTCGCGCTGATGCAGGAAAACCTCCGCAACTCGGGCATTGTCAAAGAGATCTTCCTGAACTGGGGCGACCGCAACAACTTCGGCGCCTACGAGTTCACCCTCTCGGCGAAGGTTGTTGAGGCGTATCACCGCTATGAGTATCCTGCCGAGCTCGATTACGGCCAGCGGACGCTGGGTGACCGCCTGTATCCGCCGGCATCACAGCAGCAGGAGAACGCGGAAGTCTCTGCGCCAGAAGAGCTTGCATCGGCTGATCAGCTGCCTGACGACTCACCGGCATCAAGCGAGGCCCCCGCCCAGTCAGAGACGGCCAAGGACGAGATCCCTGATGATCTGGTCGAGGCCGTTGATCTCACCCGGCCGGTACCCCTGCCTTCACAGCGCTTCGGCTTCCCCGGGCCAACGGCGGCCCGCCGTGGCCGTGGCGATCCCTCAGGGGACGGGGCATCGCTTCCTCCGTCCCAGAACATCCCCGAACCCCTGACGCCCCAGCAGATCGAAGTCATGGCCTTACCGGAAGCGCAGGAAGCCAGGGCCCGCGTTGCTCACGCGTTGCGCCGCGGCAGCCTCGATATGGAGACGCGCCCCCGGCTCCAAGAAGAGTTCCGCGTTCTTCAAGCTCATATCAGGGAGCTGATCAGGGAGCTGAAGACCCCATGAGCCCCCCACCATGACCAAGACCCAGACCATCTGGAATCGATTCAGGCAGCTGCCTCGAGCCGCGCAATGGGCCGGCCTGGCCGCGATCGGCATCGGCTTCTTCTTGCTGTATGACCAGCACGTGCGCCCGATCACGACGACCTGGCATGACCATGCCGACGAAATGCTCAAAGAGGTGGGCGAAGCGGCCAGGAGCGAGAACCGATCGAGGCAGCTGCGAGCCATGCGCGAGCCAATCCTGGGTCTCGGCGCCGTCGAGACGCCGGGCAAGGAAGCCCAAGGCAGCAATGCACTCAACGACGCACTCAACGACGTGTTGAAGCGGCATAGCGTCACCAGGGACAGCTTCAACCTCAGGGGCGCAACCAGGCTGCCGCGCAACACGCTATCCCAGATCATCCAACCCAACCAACTGGTGCAACGGATCACTGGAGACTTCCGGTTCGACGCAGCACCAGACGAGGCCGTCGCCATCATCGCTGAATTGGAGAGCAGTCCGGTGATCGAGGCCATTAGCAGCGTGCGGATCACCCGAGTCTCCGGCACAAGGAAGGTGACCGTAGACCTGACGGTCGAGGCCTGGATTGTGTCAGCCGAGCCGCGCAAGCGGAGGGGAGGCGTGTAATCGTGCATCGCTTGGGGCTAAACACAACGCTTCTCGTCAACATCGCCGCCATTGCGGTGGCGACAGTGGTCTTTGCGGCGAACATGCCGATGCTGCTGGGAGCAGTCCTTTCCCCGCGATTGGTCGACGATCAGACCGTTTCATTGCTGTCGCAGTACCTGGCCGTTCACGACACCGATCTGGTGCAGTATCAGGAGCGATTCAACGGGCGCTCCGTGTTCTTCAAGCCCATCCCGCCACGGCGTGAACTCCCCGCCCGGCCGGCCCGCGAGGAGATCGTTGAGGCGCCACCAGAGGAGCCGCCGCCACCACCGATCCCTGAGCAGTACACCGGCCCAAGCATTGTGTTCGTGCTGGGCAACGAGGTGTGGTTCACCGACGGACTGACGCTGAGCGTCGGCGAGGAAGACCAGGGGGTCAGGGTTCTGTCATGCGATCCCCCCTGGACGGTCAGGCTGGCGCACGCCGGCGGCGAATACGACGTCGTGCTCTTTGAGCGGAGCTTCCCGGGCTTTGAAACCGCTTCGCGCGAACCTCAACCCACGCCGGGAATCGTGCGCGTGCCTGAGCCCGACCACAAGCCCCTGGAGTCTCCCGCATCATCCTCGCGGCCTGAGCCCAATGAATCCCGAAGGCAATAACGTCGCCGCTGAATCGTTTCCCAAACAGAGTAAAACGGACTTGAACCCGCAGCCCAAGCAATCTGACCGTGAGAATGATCCGGTGACGCGCCGACGCCTTGTCTTGTGGAATCCGAGATACGCGGTCGTGTTATTGGCCGTATTGCTGCTGGCCTCACCCGCCGCCGCTCAGGACGGGCGTCCCGGGCCTGAGCCGCCACAACCGGCCAACCAAGAGAACGCTCCCGCAGCCTCCAAGAACAACAACGGCCGACGGCCTGTCAGCGACGAACTGGTCGTGCTCGTGTTCGATGACGTCAGCGTGGCGGAAATTATTCCCTTCATCATGCAGACCACCGGTAAGGTGGTCATGCCGGTGAACATCAACACCCTCAAGGTCAAGAAGGTGACGCTGATCAACGACGAACCCATGGATCAGATGGAGGCGCTGGACCTGCTGTTCCAGGCGTTTCGCGTCAACGGCGTGGGGGTCATCGAGCAAGAGGATCGTATCATCATCGCGCTGCTCAGCGAGATGCCGCAGCACCCTACGCCCGTTATCGGCGCGGACGAGGACATCATGGACCGAACGGATCGCGGAACGGTCATCACCAAGATCTTCCGTATCTAGAACACCAACGCGGCCGACATCCCCAAACAACTCCAG
>JADFIM010000062.1 GCA_022566725.1 Planctomycetota bacterium | reverse complement strand
CCAACGACGGCGCGGCGGACGACTTCTTCGGCTTCTCCGTCGCGATCAGCGGCGCTACCGCCATCGTCGGGGCCTTCCAGGACGATGATAACGGCGCCGCCAACTCCGGCTCCGCCTACCTCTTCGACACCACCACGGGCCGGCAGATCGCCAAGCTCCTGGCCGACGACGGTGCGGCGCAAGACCTGTTCGGCTACTCCGTCGCGATCAGCGGGGAAACCGCCATCGTCGGGGCCTATTTCGACGACGATAACGGCTCCAACTCCGGCTCGGCATACCTCTTTGATGCTGCCGGCACCCCCGGAAAGTGCCCGTGGGACCTCAACGGCAACGGCAGTGTCGGCATCCTTGATCTGCTCGCGTTGTTAGCGGCATGGGGCACCGACCCCGGCGGACCGCCCGACTTCGACGGCGACGGCACCGTCGGCATCCTCGACCTGCTCACGCTGCTGGCCAACTGGGGCCCGTGCGCGTGAAGGTTTAGCCCCGCCGGCCACGGCGGGGCGATCGTCGATGGACACCCAGTAGCGCAACCGCGCCGCGTGGACGCGGCGGCTCAACAACTAACGACCGACTTGCGCCGTTGGCGGGTCCGCGATAAGATCAAGGGTGAATAGGGCGACCGCGACCAACCGCCGATGAACCGGTCGGCCGGGTGGCGTGTGCGCGCATGGTGTTGGGAACCCCGCCCATGGCCTGGATTGACCGCATTGCAGATGATCCGAGCGTGAACCGGTTGGCGGCCCTGCTCGAAGCCGGTGGAGCCGTCTCCGCGCGGGGGATTTGTGGATCGAGCACGGTTGTGCTGATGGCGGCGCTGCGGCGGCACGTGCGCCGGCCGATCCTCCTGGTCGTGGGGCACCTCGATGAGGCGGATGAGGCGGTCGATGAGCTCGAAGCACTGGGCGTCAGCGCGGCGAAATTCCCGGCTATGGAACTGTTGCCTGGCGAAACGTCGATCAGCCTGGAACTCATGTCCGAGCGGCTGATGTTCCTTCGCCGGCTCGTCGAGGGAAATGCGCCCGGCGTGATCGTCGCCCCCATCCACGCCCTGATGCAAGGGGTGCCGGAGCCCGACGCACTTCGACAAATGATCCGGGTAATCCAAAGAGGCGATCGGCTCGAAACACACGAACTGGCCGAGTGGCTCACCGACGCCGGATATGACCGCGTTGAATCGATCGATTCGCCGGGTGACTTCGCCATCCGTGGCGGCATCATCGACCTGTTCCCGCCTGCAGTTTCCCCGGTGCGGATCGATCTGCTGGGCGACGAGGTCGAGGGCCTGTTCGAGATTGATCTGGACACGCTCGCCTCCGACCGAAAGCTCGATCGGGTGCAGATCGCCGGTGTCTCGGTCCGGGCGCTTCAAGCTGATCAAGCGGCGGTGTCGCTCTTGCACTACGTCAAGCCCGACTGTGTCGCCGTGATCGCGGAGATGATCGAGATCGCTGAACAGGGGCGAAGCTACCTCGATCGTGCGGTTGATGATCGTGGCCTTTCCAGCTCGTCTGAGGTGCTTCGGCAGATCGTGCAACGGTGTCACGCGGTCATGGAAATCAATCAATACTCGCCGGGTTCGACCTCTTCTGGGCGCTGCGTGGAGCTGCCGGTGCAGATGCTGGTTTCCTTTGCCCAGGATGCTTCTTCAGCGGTGGGTGAGCTGGCGGAGCTGGCCGGGTTGCACGAGACGGTCGTGCTGTGTCAAAACCAGGCCGAGGCGCAACGGATGAACGAACTGCTGGCGGAATTCGCGCCGGCTACGACGGTGCAAGTTCTGGTGCAGTATCTGCATCGTGGCTTTGTCTGGGGCGCGCCTTCCGCAAGCCCGCTGGCCATGGTGCCCTATCACGAGCTGCTGCACCGCTATCAGCTCCGCAGGCGACTGCGGCGGATCACTTCTCGCTCAAGCGACGTGTTCGTAGATCTTCAGCCGGGCGACTTCGTGGTTCATCGGGACCACGGCATCGCAAAGTTCGCAGGCCTCGGGCGGCTCAAGGGCCGCAAGGAGACAACGCCCGAAGAGTTCCTGACCCTTGAGTTTGCCGGCCGGGCGAAGCTGCATGTGCCGGCATCGAAGATCGAACTGGTGCAGAAATACATCGGGGCATTCCGAGGGCGCCCGGAGCTTTCACACCTCGGGGGTAAGAAGTGGGCGAAACAAAAACAGCGGGTCACCGAAGCCGTGCAGGATCTCGCCGACCACATGCTTCGCATCCAGGCTGCCCGCGAAGCGAAACCCGGCATCCGTTACCCGGCCGACACAGCGTGGCAGCAAGAGTTCGATGCGGAGTTTCCCTACCAGGAGACCGACGATCAACTTGCCGCAATCGCCCAGACCAAACGTGACATGACCGATGCTCGATCAATGGATCGGCTCATCTGCGGCGACGTGGGGTTCGGGAAGACTGAAATCGCCATCCGGGCTGCGTTCAAGGCCGCGGAATATGGCAAGCAGGTCGCCGTCCTCGTCCCCACCACCGTGCTGGCTGAGCAGCACCAGCGGACATTCGGCGAGCGCTTCGCCGACTATCCGTTTCGCATCGAATCCATCAGCCGATTCAAGACCAAGAAGCAACAACATGAAATCCTCAAAGCGGTGGCCAAGGGGCATGTGGACATCATCATTGGAACGCATCGACTGTTGAGCAAGGACGTTCGCTTCGCCGACCTTGGTCTGGTCATCATTGATGAGGAGCAGCGTTTCGGCGTCCAACACAAGCAGCGGCTGCTGGCGTTCCGTATGACCGCTGATGTGCTCACGCTCAGCGCCACGCCGATCCCTCGCACGCTGCACATGGCCCTGCTGGGTTTGCGAGACATCAGCTCGCTGGCCACGCCGCCCCTGGATCGCCGGGCGATTGTCACCGAGGTGATCGCGATCGACCCGAATCGAATCACCCGAGCCATCGAGCGCGAACTTGCCCGCGAAGGACAGGTATTCTTCGTCCACAACCGGGTTCACAACATTCAATCGGTCGCGGATCAGTTGCGCCGGCTTGTGCCCGAGGCGAGGGTGTTGGTGGGTCACGGCCAGATGCCTTCACGGCAGCTTGAGGCGGTGATGCTGAAGTTCCTTCGCCAAGAAGCGGACGTTCTCGTCTGCACCACGATCATCGAATCAGGCATCGACATCCCGACCACCAACACCATGTTCATCAACGATGCTCACAGGTTCGGCCTCTCTGAGCTTCACCAGCTTCGCGGGCGAGTGGGGCGCTACAAGCACCGCGCGTATTGCTACTTGATGCTCCCGGCCGATCAGGTGGTCAGCGAAGTGGCGATGAAGCGGCTTCGGGCGATCGAGCAGTTTTCAATGCTCGGGGCCGGTTTCAAGATCGCCCTGCGCGACCTGGAGATCCGCGGCGCGGGCAACCTGCTCGGGCCCCAGCAGTCCGGGCACATCGCGGCCGTGGGCTACGACATGTATTGCCGGCTTCTCGAACAGTCGGTCGCCGCTCTCAAGAAACAGCCCAAGATCAGTTCGATCGACACGGCCATTGACATCGGCGTGACGGGTGCGGTGCCCGGGGGCTATATCCGCTCAGATTCCCGGCGGATGGAAGTCTATCGTCGCATCAGCCGGGCGAACGGTCTGTCGGAGCTTCGCCAAGTCGAAGGGGATCTAGCAAGCGCATATGGGGCGCTGCCCACCAGCGCTCAGACGCTCTTGCGACTGGCCCAGTTGCGCGTGCTGGCCACGATGCTGGGAATTCGCTCGATCACCCGGCATGAGCGCGACATCATCTTGAGAACTAACCGGCCGCAGGAATTGGAGCAACTCTTCGCCGGGGCCAAGGGGACGCTGCGAGTTGTCGGGCAGCCCGATGCCGCCGGAGCAACACAGGTCTACTACCGCCCGCCCATGGCGTACCTCCAGGCGGATACGATCCTCAACGTGCTGCTACACCGTTTCCGCTCGGCCGCCACGCCATGTCCATCCAGTCGTTGAGCCGCCGCGTCCACGCGGCGCGGTTACGCCACTGGGCGTCCATCGACGATCGCCCCGCCGTGGCCGGCGGGGCTAGACCCAATACGGTTCAGTTAGTGGCCGACCGGTCGCCCGCTCTACACACACGGCCCCCAGTTGGCGAGCAGTGTCAGCAGATCGAGGATGCCCACGGTGCCGTCGCCGTCGAAGTCCGGCGGGTCGCCCGGATCGGCGCCCCACGCGGCCAACAGCTCAAGCAAATCAAGGATGCCAACGCTGCTGTCGCCGTCGAGGTCCCACGCGCACCGGGAGCATACCCCGAGATCGAAGATATACGCGGAGCCGGAGTCCGGGCCGTTGTCTTGATCGAAAGGGGCTCCGACGATGACTTGGCCATTGCCGACCGCAACGGCATCACCGAACTGGTCGCCCGCAGACCCGTCCGAGGCCAGGAGTTTGGCTTGCTCGACCCACATGGACGTATCGAGATCGAACCGATAGACATACGCCGAGCCGGAATCTTCGCCGTTGTCATCATCCATGCGCACGCCGACGATGGCCATGCCGTCCTCGATCGCCACGACCTCGCCGAAGTGGTCCTCCAGTGCGCCGTCTACGGCCCGAAGGGTGGTCTGCTCAATCCATTTCGAGCCGTCGAAGTGGTAGATATATGCTTTCCCCGGCCGGCCGGAATAGAACTCCGCCGCCCCGACAATGAGATGATCGCCGCTGATGGCGACCGACCTCCCGAACCAATCAAGGGCCGCGCCGTCCGAGGCCAGAAGCTTCGCTTCCTCGATCCATGCCGACGTGTCGGGATCATACCTGAAGACATAGGCTGAGCCGGAGTACATCCCGTTGTCGCCGTCTTCCGAAGCCCCGACCAGGGCCAGCTGGCCACTCATAGCCACCGAAGCGCCGAAGCGGTCGCCTTCGGCGCCGTCGGAGGCCAGGAGCTTCGTCTCCTGGGCCCATGCCGAGGTGTCGGGATCGTACCGGAAGATATACGCCGAGCCGGAGCCGGTGCCGTTGTCATCGTCCCCGTGCGAGCCGGCAATCGCCACGTCGCCGTTGATCGCGACGGACCGGGCGAAGTGGTCCATGTGGGCGCCGTCGGCGGCGGTGAGCTTGGTTTCATCCCATGCCGAAGTCTTGGGGTCAAAGCGATAGACATATGCTGAGCCGAAATTCTGACCGGGCGGGGGCCCATCATCCGACGGGGCGCCCACGATCACCACATCGCCACTCACCGCCACGGAACCGCCGAAGTAGTCGCTGGCTTCACCGTCTGAGGCGATGAGTCTGGTTTCCTCTGTCCAACTCGATCTGTTAGCACGAAAGATGTACGCCGAGCCGCTCAAGAATTCGTTGCCGAAGTCGCCGGACGCCCCAAGGATCAGCAGGTCAGCATCGATGGCAACGGCTCGTCCGAAACGATCATTCGCCGTGCCCTCAGACGCCAGCAGCTTTTGGAGCTGACACTGTGCAATGACGGGGCTAACCGCGGCTGGCAAGAACCATACTGCGGCAACGCAGGCGAGATGCTGCGTCAGGTGGAGGTTGATTTGTCGGTGACTGTCCATCAAGGAACCAGCTGTGCTTGAGGGTATCGGCCGAACGGCGTTAGACGAATGAGCCATTCCGGGGGCAGGGGCGCGTCGAAACAGAACCCGATGTCTTGATCGCAGGTCGTGGGTGTTGAAAGGATAGCCCCCGGCGCAATGGCCGGGGGCGTCGTCGATAAGCGATTTCATCACTCTCTCCCCTCCAGGGGAGAGCGGAGGTCTCCACAGGCGATCATGCCATAGGCAGATCCGCCGAGGCGGACTCGCCGTGGCGAGGTGAGGGGTGAGAGAAGATGCGCGCTTATGGATGCGACTCCAGAATCCCAAGCAGCACATTGGCGCTGGCGAAGGCTTCAGCATCGCCTGCCGTGGTGATATGCGCCTGGTATGCACCGACGCTGCCGAATCCTATTTGCGCCAGCGCCGCGGTGAGCGATGGGCCTGAACCCGAACCGCCGCCGCCTTGAGCGCCCTCGCCGCCGCAGGTGCCGCAGGGGTTGCCGCCGGCCTCCGAGCACCACTCGCCCAGCATCTTCGTCAGGTCGGTCGAGTCCACACACCCATCGGGCGGGCCCCCGCCCGGGCCGGCAATGTCCGCGAGGCAGAGATTCGCCTCGCTACAGTTCTCGCAGGGCGGGCTCGGCGGGTTCGGGTCGTTGACCGCAGAACACCACGCCCCGAGCAGGGCCGTGAGGTCATACGAATCAACGCATCCATCAGGGTCACCCTCCGGGCCGGTGATATCGGCTACAGATATATCAAGGGGGGTCAGCACGTATGGCTTTGGCGTGTTAAACCCGTTGCGAAGGCCCCATCCCGCGATCGCCCCGAGGTCCGTGATGTCCCAGGCCTCGCGGAGCACCCACGAGGTATCAGTTGAAATAATGTATTTGCAGGTCTTGGAATCCAGGTCGTACATGACCCCGTTGGACCAGAGGAAAGCATGCTCCGTTTTCGGCGTGGATCCGGTGCGGGCCTTGCCGACGATGTCGCCGGCCAGGTTGACCGCATAAGCCTCCGAGAGATTGCCGCCGAAGAGGTCCGTGTCCATGATGTCCATGACCGTCCAGGAGCCTGCGACGTACTCCCACTTTACAGCATGACGCTCACCGCCAGACGTCTGCGACCAGCCGACCACGACCTTTGAGTCGGAAACGTCATACGCGAAACTATCTCCGGCCAATGTCGGCAGGTCGGTGAGGGTCCAGGTCCCGGGCATGCCCTGGACCGGCTCCCAGATCACGGCCCGCTGGTCGCCGCCTGCGTCGAGTGACCACCCGACGATGTCATCAAACTTGTTTTTGCCGCGAGCTAAACTAGTTCCCCCGTCCAGCAGCGTTCCAAGATTGGTGACAGTCCAGTCTTCCGCACCCTGGGAGGATTCTTTCCAGTAGGACGCACGGAACTCACCGGGTACAGCGGTTTCCGATTGGCCCACGATACGGCGCGCGCTTGCGATGTCGTACGCGATTCCCTCCTCGGTCGGTTCAGCACCGATGGTGGGCAAGTTATAGACTGTATTGCTTGGAGGGAATAGCGAGAAGATGGCCGGACGCGGCCAAGTCGGCTCGGGAAACACAATGAAAATTTCTGCCTGCCCAACATGAAGCCCTGTGTCGATCACAGCGAACGCAATGCTGGGGTCAGCACCCAAACTCCCACTATCCGCCATGGCACCGGGGAAGTTAAATAGCAAGAGATCGCGCTTGAAGGCTTTCGCAGGGTCGTCATTGGCGCAGTAATTCACGGCCTGACCAACGGTAAATTGGCCGTTCTCGCATATTCCGTACCCAAACCCCACTTGGAGTGGTCCGCTATAAGCAAGTACCACCCACCGATGACACGTCCTCAAGGCGGTAGTTTATGGCAAGATCCCCGAGGCTCGGAAGTGAAAGACCGAGGGAACATCCGACACCACACACGAGAAGCACTCGATTTCGATTCCTGAACGTTTCTAGAGCTCCTTTCAATCCGTTTTCCTTTGTAGCCTTCGATCCAATAGGTCTCCAATAGGTCTCGTCGCGGACACCAGCCGCAAACTGGGAACAAAGGCGTGCGGACAGCGAGACACGGCGCAACCGTCCGATAACGGGCCGATCGTAATTGACTTTGTTCAGCGCTGCAAGAGCGAGGATTACGAAGCTTGGCAGGGCACCCCGTCGCTCTCACAACTCCCTTGTCCAATACACTTACGTCAACCAGGAGTTTCAGCAGCATCTTCGGCTTGCCTTGGCCGGACTCGCGGGGAAGGCAGTCACTTGCTAAGCAGCATCCCAGCATGAGGCTGCTCGCCTCAGCCCCAATTGGCCAGCAGCGCAAGCAGGTCGAGGATGCCCACGGAGCCATCGGCGTCGAGGTCGGCTGCGCATGGCGCGGGCGGCGGCGGACACGGGCCCCATGCGGCAATCAGTGCCAAAAGATCGAGGATGTTGACGATGCCGTTGCAATCGAGGTCGCCGACGATCCCACTGCACGTGACGTTGAAGGTGAGGGTGGGGCCGGTGCTGGTGTTGGCGGCAAAGTCAGTGGCGGTGACGAAGTACTCGACGGTGGCGCCGGGGATCTGTCCTGGGAGTTCACCGCGCCAGAGTGAATTGCCGGCCCACTTCATCGGCACCTGCTGTACCCCGCCCAGGCCGGCTGGGACCGCGATCACGTAGTTGAGCGTGACGTCGTCAAGGAAGGGGCCTCGGTCGGACGTGACACTGTCGTAGATCACCGTGCGGATGACGTACGGCCCTTTGGTGTCAGCGGTGTCGGGCGCCTGCTCAGTGCGCTGGATGGACGGCCCAATCGTGTCAGCGGGCCCGTTGTTGATGTAGATGCGGTTCTGGAAGTTCCCGGATTCGCCTTGCGCGGTCACGATGTCCAGCTTTCCATTGTTGGTGAGATCAGCGACCATGACGTCGAGGGAAGAGTCGCTGATGATCTGGATCACGCCGGCGGTCTGGGTGAAATTGCCATTGCCGTCGTTGTTATAGATTCGTTCGCCGCCGGAGCCGAGTCTGGCGATGATGAGATCCAGATCTCCATCATTGTCGTAGTCGAAGAACTTACTGTCGTTGTCGTCGGCACTGAGGTTGGGTGAGATCTGAGAGCTGATGTTGGTAAAGGCGCCCGTTCCGTCGTTTTCGAGCAGGAGCTCGGTGGAGCCGGAGCCCGCATTGATGCCGATGAGATCCAGATCGCCGTCCCCATTGATGTCGCCGAAGTCGTAGGAATAGCAGGAGCTATCGCCCGGAATGGTGGTAACGAGGGAAAACACGCCGGTCCCGTCGTTTCGGTAAAGGCGGCTGTTGTTGCTGCCGGTGCTGGCGGTCTTGACATCCAGGTCGAAGTCGCCGTCGATATCACCGAAGATGCAATCCATGTTGCTGCAGACGGCCCCGATTGGAAGGTGCGTAGCCGTCACGTCGGTGAAGAAGCCGCTGCCGTCGTTGAAGTACAAGCGATATTGGCCGCAGCCGAAGCGATTCGTGGACCCGCTGGTGATATAAATGTCGAGATCGCCGTCGTTGTCCACATCGCCGAACTGGGCGCGGGAGCTGCTGAGCGTGATATTGGGTAGTTGCGCAGCGGTGACGTCGGTGAAGAAGCCGTTGCCGTCGTTGGTGAAAAGGTGGGGCAGGCGGTTGAAGTCCTGGGCGAAGATCAGGTCCAGATCGCCGTCGTCGTCGATGTCGCCCAGCTCGACGCCGCGACACAAGCCGGAGAAGCCGAGCCGCGCCGCCGATTCATCGGTAAACACGCCGGACCCGTTGTTGATGTAGACGCGTTGGATCTGGGGCGGGCCCGGCGAGCCGAAGTTACCGCCGTTGGCGAAGATGAGGTCCAGATCGCCGTCGGCGTCGATATCGCCGATCGTGAGCTGGTTGGTGTATTCGGGGGGGTCGAGCGAGGGGAACCGGCTGGCCGACTCCTCGATGAACTGTTGGGCGTGGGTGCCCGCAGACAGAAGCGATGTCATCGCGGTAGAGAGGACCAAGCGGGATGATCTAGAGGTGTGGGGACGAAACATCTTTCTTCTTCCTACCTGATTGAAGTAACGGCGGTGAAGTAAAGGCGCGTCGATCGTCGGCGTGTAGTGACCGGCCGCTCCAGCCACGGCCTAAGGCCTTGCAGGTACTATATGTCCTAAAATAACACGCGGTTGCAGCCGACCGCAAGGAGAAAATGGAAAACAATTTGCCGATGGAGGCGACGTCGCAGCCTTGCCCAGATTGGCCCGGCCGGCTTTCTCGGTGGTGACCGTCGCCAGCTCCCCTCCGCGCGACACCCGGCCACGCACTGACCTCCCCGTCACAGTTGAGGTCGGCAAAGGCCACACTGGGGCACGCTGCGCCTAGCCCCAGCCACCCCGTTGTACCGCGACCACTCCCGATGGAATCGGGACGGCTTTATGGGGCGGCCGCGCTTGCGCTCGATCGCAATGAAACCCGGGCTGGGGACAGGGCGGCTGTGAAAGAGGATTGTCTCGGCTCGGTGGGGATCGAGCGTGAGCGCCTGGCGGCGCAGCGACGAAGAGCGAGTAAGATGTCAGTCAGTATCGTCGCCGGAGTGGCGGAATTGGCAGACGCGCCGGACTCAAAATCCGGTGGAGGTGATACTCCGTGTGGGTTCGACTCCCACCTCCGGCATTTGAAACGGCTCCAGATTTGAGGTGACGCTTGCGGGCGGCGCAACGGACGGCCGAGTCCCGATCTCTATGGCCCGGACCGATATCTCGTGTTGTAGCGCTCGTGGAGCTGATCGCGATGGATGCTGCTGACGCCTGACCGTGGCAGGGGCTCAATCGTCTCGCCGTCCTTCGTGAACAGGTCCATGTCTTTGCACCAGCCGCGGGCCTCAACCACGAAGCGTCGCGTCCATCCCGGCGGCGGCGCATCGGTCGCGGCCTCGAACTCGAAATGAATCTCCTCGCCCGGACCGAAGATGGCCAGCGCATTGTCGGTCGCACGGACGAGCTCATCGACCGGTCCGATCGCTGTATGGAAGCCTGCTTGGAAACGGGTGTCCCACAGGGGGCGGCGCTGATGGTAGTCGTACCAGGGCAGGCGCTGCGGACCCGTCGTTCGCCGGGCGAAGCCGGGTTGGGCCATGCGGGCTGATCGAAGATTGCACGTTCGGCTCCGCGCCGCTGGACAATCATCGGCGTAGATCACCGCGAGTCGATCCCAATAGATCTCCTGGTTCGTACGGATGCGCAATTGGGTGGTTTGCCGCGGAAGGTTGACCAACGGAACTGACATCTGGCGCGGCATCCCAGCTGGATAGCCGAACTGCTCGAGCACCACGTGCCAGGCGCCGTCGGCACCGAGGGCCTCGATGGTCGGCGCGCTGTAAACGGCGGCAGCCTGCCACGCCGCGAACATCGTCTGCGAGTATGGATACTCGATCCACCCATCGGCAAGAAGGACCGGTTGGCGGTCGTCCGCATCGATCGGCTGATCAAAGATGAGCGTCAGAATGTGCTCGCGTTGGAGCCTGCCGATGAATCGCCGATCCAGCGCGCCAACCGGCGCCGCGCGGCGGTCCGCGGTCGCGATGCTCGTCGTCACGTCCTCGCCGCGGTCGTTGACGGCTTGTACCGGGAGAACTTCGTCACGATAGAACACCGGCCGGCCGGTCGGCTCCGGGCCAAGGATCGACATTCGCTCATCGAGCGTCATCTTCCAGCCCGGCGGCAGGTCATAGCTGACCAGGCGCATCGAATCGAGATAACACGCTTCCTCCATCGGCTCGGTGAGCTTGAGGACGTAACGCTCATCCTTGGGTTGCAGCAACCCCGGTGGAAGCAAGAAGTTCTCCCACGGCCGGGGCGGAGCGTATTCACCCGGAGCGACCAGATACCCGAGCCCCCCGACGCCGAGCAGGTCGCTGACAAACTCATAGCGATCACCGTTGAACACGAAGAGCACCGGACAGCTTGACAATTGTCGTTGGGTCTCGGTGATCGTGTGGAGCCGGCCGACTTCCAGATCAATCTCGCTTTGGAACACGCCGTCCGACCAGTCGATCGCGATGAAGTCGATCTTCTCGGCTCCGCCAAGCCCGATGGCGATCGGTTGCAAGCTCTGGCCGGGACCGGAATCATTGCGGAACGTATCGAGAACCGTCCAGCGGGAATCGACGCGCACGGCGATGTGCGCGCCGATGCCGGAGGCGTTGGAGCGCATCGATTGGCCAGGGTTCTCCATCCCCGTGAAGCTCAGCGCTGCGAAGCGATGTCGTCCGGGACCGGGTTTCCATATCACCGGAGGTCCATCGAATGGGATGGCGACAATGCTCGGGCCCTCGCCAGGCGAGAGGTTCACCGGCAACCAGCCCGCAATCCTCTGGCTGTCCGGAGCAACGAGTCTTCTCACAATCCCACTGCCATTCTCAAATTCGTCCCAAACGGGCAATCCGT
>JADFIM010000256.1 GCA_022566725.1 Planctomycetota bacterium | reverse complement strand
GCTCATGGACGATCTGGTCGTCATTCATGATGCAGAATCGGCCGCTTCGGAACGGATCGTCGAGCATCTTGGAGCGCTGGTGATTCGCCGCCGCGAACATCGCGAACTGGTCGTCGGAAAGCTCCCGCCCATATTCCGGATGATAACTCTCGCCGTGCTGCCGCAGCCGATCCGTGAACTGCTCGGTGGACATCGCCTGCAATGCATCGAGATTGAACGCCAAGAGCTTGTCGCGATCGAACCTGGCCGGCGACTTGATGACGCGATCAAGATCGAAATGCTCTATGAGAAACTGCTGATCGAACTTCTCGATATCTCCGCCCGGCGACCACCCGAGCAGCGCCAGATAGTTGACCATTACCTCGGGCAGGTAGCCAGCCCGCCGAAAGTCTTTGACGTCAATCTCCGGCAGATCTACGTCCAGGGCTAGGGCCAACCGCTCAGCGGATTCCAGTTCAAGCGGATGATCCTTGTTCGAGAGCCATGACTGCCAATGTTCTTCGGACATCACCGCTTCGTTGCTCGCATGGGGCATCGCGGGCGACCGTTCCAGGCGGCGGTCGCGCACGGCGTTCCGAAGGGCCTTGTCCTTGTCGCGCTTCGACATCTTGGAGCCGTCGGGATTGAAGATGAGCGAGAGATGCGCGTACACGGGCCGGCGGAACCCCAGCGCATCCTGGAGCAGGACATGCTTGGCGGTGTTGTAAAGGTGCTCCTGACCGCGGATGACGTGCGTCACCCCCATCAGCTCGTCGTCCACCACCACCGCGAAGTGATAGGTTGGATACCCGTCGCCCTTGAGAATCACGAAGTCGTCGATCTCTTGCGGACGAACGGTTACCTCGCCATAGACCTTGTCGTGAACGATGACCGGTTGCTCATCAGGCACCTTGAAGCGGACGACATGCGGCCGGCCTTCATCAAGGTAGTGCTGGATCGTTGCCTGTTCGAGCTTCAACGCCGCTCGATCGTATCGGTAGACTCGCTTCTCGGCCCGGGCGGTGGCGCGAGCGGCTTCGAGTTGCTCACGGCCCTCAAACGCGCGGTAGGCCTTGCCTTGCTCGAGCAGAATATCGATGTAACGGTGATACAGGTCAAGCCGTTGGGAGGCGAGGTACGGACCGTTTTCTCCACCACCACAGCCGTCGTGTGCCGGGCCTTCGTTCCACCTAATTCCCAACCACGCAAGGTCCTCCATGAGCGCCCGGGTAGCGGCGTCGGATGATCGCTTCTGGTCCGTATCCTCGATGCGAAGAATGAACGACCCGCCGTGGGCCTTGGCGTAGGCCCAGCAGAACAACGCGGTACGGGCCCCACCGACATGCAAATGCCCGCTTGGGCTCGGCGCAAAGCGCGTGCGCACGATGGAAGATTTCGACTCGCTCATGCGGCGGCAAGGGTATCGCCGAAGCGGCCGAAAGTCGAAATTGCCCTCGTCTCGTCCGAGCGACCGCGGGTTCCAGTCGATTTGGATTCACTCATTTGGGTGCGGCGCATCAGCATCGCCGGCTGCTGGCCGCGATCGTGAGATGAGCAGTTGCGCGGGACCTGACAGCGCGTAGGCTGTAAACAGCAGGGCCAAGGTTTCCCGCGGCCACGAGACCGCCAGTGCCATCGCGACGACCAGACGGACGACGTACGCGAAGCTCCGCGGCCCGCGGATGTAGCGGTTGGTGAAGTGGACGTATGAAATGGAAGACACCATGCCGACAGCGCAGAGGAGAACAATCAACGGAATGCCCAGGGTGGCCCCTCGCACAAAGCCGGACGAGACGCCGTCGATATACTTGGCCACGAGCAGGTGTTGATGCAGGAGAATCAAACTGGCGATGGTGCCGGCCGCACCGGGCGATGGCAGACCGCGGAAGCTGACTCGGCGCTCAATCCGGCTGGAGGTCGCTTCGATGTTGAACCTGGCCAGTCGCAGCCCAGTGCAACACACGTACACCACAGCGACCGCCCACAGCACCTTACCTAGCACGTCGTCGGCTTCGGGGCCGATGATGGTCACGCCGGCATCGTCAGCAAGGTGTTGGCCGACCAACCGCAGCATGATGTACGCCGGCGCCACCCCGAAGGTGACCATGTCCGCCAGCGAGTCGAGCTGCCCGCCGACTTCGGACGTCGAGCGCGTCAGCCGGGCGATTGACCCGTCCACCGCGTCGAACAGCATTCCCAGGAAGATGAGCGCCCCGGCAAAGGTCAGACCGGACCATCCCCACGGTCCGGCGAAGTCGGGCGGCATGGACGCATAATGGATCGCGGCGAAGCCGGCCACCAAGTTCCCCAGCGTGCAGAGGGTGGCCATCACCGACATCGAGGGCAGATGTCGCCTGCGGTGACGCCGGCGAGATCTCGGCCGCAGCCGATGCGCCTTGGTGGGCTCCATGTCGGCCGTTGCCTCGGTGGGCGGGTTCATGCGGTCACTTGCGGGCTGCACTTGGGGGCCCATCTTCGGCGGACAGGGAGTGAGCTGCAACCTGACCACGCGGGAACAGCGGTGTCGAGATCCTCGGGACAAACACCAACATGGTGCGAGTCGGGGGCTGGGTCTGGCCGACGAATAGAAGCTCGCCGATGGTTACAGCGGCCGCAAGGCTTCGTTGGTCTGCTTTGGATAATCCGTCAGCGGGGGGTTGGGTAGAGCCAACTGAGTCGGGCGGTGGAGCTTTCTGCGGCAGCTCCGATCGGTCGCCATGCTCCCGCCACTGCACCTGCGGTGACTCACCCGTCAGCACGTAGGCGAAGCCGGCTTCGAGCTGGACCTCCAATGCAATCGAAGCGAAGACTTCGCCGGACATTGTGCGATCCCCGAGCAGTTTGCGAAACCTTGGCGCATGCGGAGGTTGAAACTGTGGCAGGAGCTCAAGATTCAGGTACAGGCCGTCCTCCATCTGGACCGTCCAGGTTCGCACCATCAGGCGAAACCAGCCGGGTCCATAGCGCACGACGCGACCGTCAAGCGCGACCTCGACGCCGCCGGAGCCGATCCAATACTGCTGGAGCCTGCGCCAGTCATAGATTTGGCCGTGCCAGGCCGTGACATCCAGCGAGGCGAGGCCGAGCTCCGCCAACAGCGCGTCAACCTGATCCGCCTGCACCCGCACAAATCGCAGACCGCTGCGCCGCAACGCTGAAGTACGAGCCGGACCGACCGCCTTGGGGTCCCAATAT
>JADFIM010000061.1 GCA_022566725.1 Planctomycetota bacterium | reverse complement strand
GGCGCAGAACTGCGCTGGAAGATGCGCCTTTGAGCCGGCCGACAAATGTGCCGATTGGCTCGCCAACTGGCCCGAAAAGCAGGTGCACGTGCGCAGGTTCGATCGCACATGCATGGCAAGAAGCGGCCCCCGGCAAGCCGGGGGCTAAATATGAGCCGAGAATGTCGGCGACGATTTGGATGTCGTTGATGGTCAATTCCTTGGGTGATTCCTTCATCAGCGATCGCGCGCGGCTGTGGGTTTCGGTGTCGGGCATGTTCAATTGATGTCCAGCCCGTTTCAGTCGGCCGTACAGATCAAGCACCGCCGACCAATGTCCGCGTCGATCGCCGGGCAGCCACGTGCCATACGTGGTCCAAATGACGTGGATCCCGCGGGTTGCGCCCATGGGCGCAATATACAGCCGATGCCAATCCATATAGCCCCCGGCTCGCCGGGGGGTCCGTCCACGGCAATGGGGTCCTTGGTGGGCGCGCAGACGCTGCCGTCTGCGGGGTATATGGGGGCGTCTTGTTTCCTGCGCGGGGCGAACGATCCATGTTCATCATTCACGAGCCGCAGCTTGCGACGTTCGCGCAGAAGCCGTCGTGGACGAATCGAGCGGGCAACGTCGATCGTGCGGCGTGTGTCGAGGTGCGGCAGATCGAGGTGTGGCGGGCGGCGCGCATGCAGCCGGCGCGCACAGGCAACGGCCGCATCAGCACGGGAATCGTGTCGCTCACCGCGGATTGGCTCCTGCGGCTGCACAATCGCCGAATGCCGCGGGCGCTGTCGGGCGACTTCCGCACCGCGCAGGCCAATGCGATGCGGCCGCCGACGATGGAGCCGCAGGGGTATGTACGGCGAGGTCTGACACCGGGCCTGCCATCGCCGTACCCGGACTTCGGGCTGCACGGCAACCCTAACAGGGGAGTGACACGCACGAAGATGCTGGGGATTCGCCAGGACTGGGAGCATCCGCTGCGCGTCGAGTTGTGGCAGCTCAGCCCGCCGCTTCGCAAGCCATTCCTCATCTGCCCGCACCCGCGGAATTGCACCCACGGTCCGGATGGACGCGGTAACGAACGGGACCCCCGTCTGCCCGGGCTGAGCACGATCCGGCGCGGGTTCAAATGCAACATGGACATTTGTCCCCAACGCGTCTTGAAGTTGTTCATGGTGCTGTGCACAGAGGCGGAGCTTGCTGATTCTCTGATCGCCCGGTCGTGGATCGACAGTCTGCCACTACGTATGCGCCGCAAGCAGCACCCGACCATCGCGCGGCTCGTGGAGCGCTACGGGATGTTGTTTCACCCGCGCCGGCTTCTTTGCCAGCGATGTCTGGGTGTGAAGTACAACGAGAGTCCGGAGACGATTCGTCGGCTTCGCATGCGCACGGCAAGTGGCGATTGATCGCGTCATTCTCCTAGCCCGCGGCTCGCTCGCCCCTAACCCCTAACCCCTAACTCCTGACCCCTCATCGCTCATCGCTCATGGCTCATCGCCTCGATCTCTTGTTCGGTTTGAATCAGTCGCCTGGCCATGGACCGCCTGGCCGGGGCCGTGACTTCGATCAAGACGGCGCCGAGCAGCAGGGCCATGGTGAATTTCGAGGAGATCGCTGCGGTGTGGACGGCGATGGCGGTGACGGCCAGTTGAGTCGGCCCCGCAGCCATCGAGCCCAGGACCAGTCGCATGGTTCGCAGAGCGCGCCGCTGGCCGAGGACCATCGCCCCCGTAAACGCCCCCAGCCAGCGACCATCGCCGCTGAGCACCATGAAGACCACGATCGGCCAGACGGCAAAATCTTGATACAGGTCAACTTTGATCGCGACCGAAGCCGCGAGTGCCGGCACGATGATCGACCGCACGAAAGCCGCGAGAAGGGAGGTCACAGGAACCTTCTTTCTGAACGGTGCGATAGACCAACTCGCCGGCGCCGCCAGCAGTGGGGCCGCGATCGCCAAGCCACCCCAACCTCTCAGCGCCCACAATGCCCAGCCGGCGGTCACGAGCGCCATCAGTGTGGCGAACCGCCCCGCCCTCTGCACCATCGCCGCGCCGCCAAGCTCGGCCTGATTCGCGGCATCGTGATCCATGGCGGTGAGCACCCACGGCCCCATCGCCACCGCCGACGCGATGACCGCCGATTCGGCAACTCCCTCATCCCACAGCCAACGCAGGGCAAAGAACGCCAGGCCCCCGGACACGGCAGCGGACCAGGCGCCGACGCTCAGCGGGCCGACGAACCCGGGGCGACTTGGGCGGTCTTGTACGGCGATGACCCCCGCTCCCAGCAGGGTCAACACAACGATGGCGGATGTGAAGAGTCGAAGCGGACGTTGGTGAGCCCACGTTGCGTCCTGCCAGATGCCTTGGGCTTCTTCGAGCTCCCGGGCCTGCTGGTTATTGAGTTGTGCCGTTTGCTGATCGTCGAGGTTGGCATGCTCAGCCGCAATGAGATCAGCCCCGTGTCGGCCGGTGAGCTGTTGCAAGGCCAGACGCTCTTGGACGCCGCCTGGGACCATTGCTTCGTATTGGTCCGGCATCACCCGGCCGAAGATCGTCGGTCCGAGCATGAGTCCGCCGATGAGGCCGCCGACCACTGCCCATCCGGGACAGCGTGCCCATCGCAAGAGCGCCGCCCAGCCCGCCGGCACGAGCACCAACATAGCGAGCATCGCGAGGACCGAACCGTCCATCGACCAAAGCATAGCCTGCCGCTGCACCGGCTGTTTAGCCTCGGGTTGCAGACCCGCGCGTCGCACCGCTGGGCGAGCGGGGGTTAGACTGTCCGATACGTGCGAAGGTGCAGTGCAATGGACGTCAGCGATATGTGGCAGGTTGGTTCGGACCGATCGCTTCAGCTCGATCAGCCGCGGTTGATGGGCGTGCTCAACATCACGCCTGACAGCTTCTCCGACGGCGGATCATTCGTGACGGCGGACCGAGCCGTGGAACATGGGCTGCGGATGGTCGATGATGGGGCGAGCATCATCGATGTGGGCGGCGAATCCACTCGGCCGGGCGCGCAGCGCGTCAGCGTCGAGGAACAGACTCGGCGAACCGTGGGGGTGATCGAACGCCTGCGGCGCGAGACTGATGTGCTGATCTCAATCGATACGACGCGAAGTGCCGTGGCCGAAGCGGCGCTGGAAGCCGGGGCGGACATTATCAACGATGTCGCGGCCGGCACCGAGGACAAGCGCATGTTCGAGTTGGCCCGCCGGCAGCGCTGCGGCTTGGTGCTTATGCATCGGCTGCGGCCCCCCGATGCCGACTCCTACAGCGGTCAATACCGAAACCCGCCGGTCTATGACGATGTGGTCGCAACAGTACGTGATTATCTCATTGATCGATGTCAGGCGGCGATCGGCCAGGGGGTCGATCCATCGGCGATCGTGATCGACCCGGGGCTGGGGTTCGGCAAGACGGTCCGGCAGAACTACCAACTGATCGGGGGCATCGGTGCGTTGCTGGGCATCGGCTATCCGGTGCTGAGCTCCGCCAGCCGTAAGAGCTTTATCGGCGCGGTCAGCGGCGTGGCCGAGCCGAGCGACCGAATCATCGGCTCCACAGCCGTCAGCGTGATGCATTGGCTGGGAGGGGTGCGGCTGTTCCGCGTCCACGACGTTGCGGCACATCGCCAAGCCCTGGCCGTGGCCGCGGCAGCTCACCCAGTGCCGCAGCCCGTTTGATGCCGCCGCTGAGTCTGCTACGATGGGCTGATTACCCAATGGAGACTTCAACATGGCCAGCCCGGATGTATACGAATTCACCGATGGCAACTTCGAGACGGACGTGATCGGCTCCAGCGATCCCGTGCTGGTAGATTTCTGGGCCGAATGGTGCCAGCCCTGCCATATGATCGCCCCCACCATCGATGAGCTGGCCAGCGAGTACAAGGGAAAGGTCAAGATTGGCAAGCTCGACACCGACGCGAATCAAAATGTGTCGATCAAGTACGGCATCAGCGCGATCCCGACCGTCATCCTGTTCCAAAGCGGCGAGGTCAAGAAGAAGTTCGTCGGGTTGACCTCGAAGGATCAGTTCAAAGCCGCGCTGGACGAGCTGAGCGCGTGAGAAGAATCCCGCTATGTCTTTGCGCGTAATGTTTCCGAATAGCCCTGCATGGAAATGCAGGGCTGCTTGTGCGCGCGGTGGTTCTCCTGCGCCGCGCCGGCCGGCGGGATAGGTATCATTCGCCGATGCGAAGCTTGCCATGGATAGCGTTGATTCTTGCTCTTGTGGGTGTTGCGCCGGGGGCCTGGGGCGACCAAGGGCCGGTGGTCATCACCGATCTACTTCGCATCCGCACCGTGACATCGATCGACGTGGCGGCGGATGGTTCCAAGGCTGTGTTTGCGGTGCGGTCGATCGCCGCCTTGCCCCCGCAAGACGGGCAGGAGGTTGAGCCGGCCTACGCGAACCGATCGCATCTGTTTCTGCTTGATCTATTCGATCTCCAGGCGGCGCCGAGGCAGTTGACATTTGGTGATCGAAATGATCGCGCGCCGAGGCTGTCGCCGGGCGGCAAGCGCGTCGCGTTCGTCCGTGGGGATGAAGAGAGCGACGGCGACGCACAGGTGTGGGTGATGCGTCTTGACGGCGGCGAAGCGCGGCAGGTCACGAACCTCGATCACGGTGCGGGCGATCCGCAATGGTCGCCAAACGGCCGGACGCTTGTGGTCCGATCGGAGCTTGGGATCAACGAGATTCAAGGCGTTCCGACCTACCCCTCCGAGCGACCCAACCGTGACTGGAAGGATGCCGAGCGTGCCGCCCACCTCCCGAATGGGCTTCGGCCGGACGGCGCCCGAGCGGAGATTCGCGCGTGGCTGGCGGCGAACGCCGACAACCTGAATCCAACGGTCATCACGCGTCTTGAGTTTCAAGATGAGCAGAAGCTGCGCGGCCGGATGGGGTTCACTCATCTATTCCTGGTTGATCCTGGCGATCCGCCCGCCGCCGACGGGGCCGCGACGCGGATCACCAACGGGTTCTTCGATCATCAGCGTGCGGTCTTCATGCCGGATGGGCACAGCATTGTGTACGAGTCGAAGAAGACCCCCGATACGCACCCCGACCGCGTCAGAGGCACCGACCTGTGGAGGGTGAATGTTGACGGCAGTGATGATCGGCTGCTGTTGGCGATCGATGGGTGGTCGCTTGAGCATCCACAACCCAGCCGTGACGGCTCGTTGGTGGCGTTCATCGGCCGGCAGCTCGATGAGCCCGCGTTCCGCCAGCGGCGCCTCGGTATCGCCCCAGCCGAAAATCCCGACGAATCGCAGCTGCTCTGGCTGACCAATGATGAGACGTTCGACGCGTCGGTGCGCCGGTTCCAGTGGATGCCGACACGGACCGCTGTCCTGTTCACCGCCGCCATGCGCGGGGCGTTTGAGCTGTTGACCATCAGCCCCGGCCTGCTGGAGCCGGCGACCGTGATCGACCGGCACGACGACCTCCCGGTCGGCGTCCACGCCTTTGCAGCGGGCGGAGGCGCGATCGTCTACGCAATCACCAGCCCGGCCAATCCCTGCGTGCTGATGGTCCGCGATGCTCGTGGCGACCGTATGGTGTACGACCTCAATCCGTGGGTGGCGGATCGGGCGCTGTCGGTCCCGGTCGAGGGATTGCTCAGCCGGCCCGATGGCACGACCGTGCAGTACTGGCTCATGGAGCCGACCGACCGTCAGCCGAAGAAGCAGTATCCGCTTGCTGTGGAAATCCACGGCGGTCCGGCGGTGATGTGGGGTCCCGGCGAGCTGAGCATGTGGCACGAGTTTCAACTGCTGTGCAGTTGGGGCTACGGCGTGGTGTACGCCAACCCTCGCGGCTCAGGCGGCTACGGCTACCAATTCCAGCGGGCCAACTTCCAGGATTGGGGCGAAGGGCCGGCCGGCGACGTGCTGGCCGTCGTCGATCAGGTCACCCTCAACGAGTGGGTGGATGCCCAACGACTGGTGGTGACCGGCGGCAGTTACGCTGGCTATCTCACCGCCTGGATCGTCGCCCACGATCGCCGGTTCAAAGCTGCCGTCGCCCAGCGCGGTGTCTACGACATCACAACTTTCTTCGGCGAGGGCAACGCCTGGCAGTTGGTGGAGTACGCGATGGGCGGCTATCCGTTCGATGCCCGCTATCGGGATGTGATCAACCGCAACAGCCCGTTCACCTATGTGAATCGCATCCGCACACCGCTGCTGATCATGCACGCCAGCCAAGACCTGCGCACCGGCGTGTCGCAGTCGGAAATGCTCTATCGCGCGCTGAAGCAGCTCGGCCGGCCGGTGGAGTATGTCCGCTATCCCGACGCCGGGCATGACCTCTCGCGCACCGGCGATCCGCGCCAACGCCTCGATCGCCTTGCCCGCATCATCGAGTTCTTCGAGCGCCACATTGACAACCCCCGCCCCGCCCCGCGCATCGCCGCTGTCGAATAGGGAAAAGGGTCGGCCTATGAAACCCTGGTCTTAGCGGTAGATGAACTGCTCATGGGCGGTTCTCGAAGGGCAACGGGTGATGCCTTGCCACATTCTGGGCAACGGACGCTCTGATCTGCATGGTTCAGTCCAGCCAGGGAATAGCCGCACCAAAAGCAGGCCGGCGAGAATAGATGGTGCTGAATTTGCCGTCGCAGCAGCAGACGCCGTAAGGACACGCCGACGACTGTAGCCAGGATGATGCCAATCCCAAACCCGAGCAAAAGTGCCACGATGAACCCGAGAATGCCGTGCCGATGGAGGAATCCAAGCACGTCAAACCTTGTCTGCTCGAGGAAATCAGTACCAGTACCGAAAAAGACCATCCAGGCGAAGAACACAGCACCAGCTGTAACCGAAGGCCCCCAGCGAACGGTCGGCTTGCGTTTGTCGATTGCCCCTATGAGCTGCCTCGACTCGGCTTCAGAAAGGCGCGTGAGTCTCGCCAGGATGGTCATGTTAGAATTGCCAAACCTGATCACATCGACAGCCTACTCATAACATAAATCGTAGTCATCATCCGGCTGACTTATGCCGCAACTGAAGAAATGGTTGTCGGGGCAGCGAGTCATCATGTATCCCGGTGATCGCGTGAGAAACGGCATATCGGTCACGCCTCGTGATGAATCCTGACCGCCCGGCATGTGATACCCGCCGCACGAACGCTCACGAAGATTCAGGCCCTCGCTCTATCTGGGTGAAGAGCACGCCGGACGCGTTGCTTTAGCTATATGAGACAGCGTGGGTCCTATACTGGCAGGATTGCAGCGTTCAGCTTCTCATGAGAACCCGGATTATCAACAGTTATCCCGCCAGGCACACATAGCGCCATGCAGACCCTCGGCAAACAGCTTGTTACCTTGATAGCACAAATTGGCGAGCATCTGGGATTCGAATCCTCATGCGAGGTTGAGGCTGCGGATTCTGCGTGGGTGGACGTCGTTTGGTTCGACAAACGATTGTCCCCGAAAACGCTTGGATTCGAGCGATCGAGCCTCCGGCGCGCGCCGGTTCTCCCGTTGGTCGGATTCGAGGTCGAAATCAGCACCGGAAACAACCCGAAACACATCAAAGGCAGCGTCTCAAACCTCAATAATCTGAGCGCACTTCTCGGCGTTCTGGTCGTTGGCAATCCGAGCATTGACAATCTACGGTTGCGGACAAAGATGCTCAGAGACGAGACATTCGAGAAAGTCGAAAGAACACTGATGGATCGCGTATACCGTTGGATTTACGCTGAATCGCAACCGACAACTCGAGTTGTCGTCATGACCGAGCGGGAGATCAGTGCTTGGGCGCAACGAATCGGGCTCACCATTCCCACGCCGCCAACAGAGCAGATGCCAGCGTAACAAGGCAATTCAGCCGAGCCAGCTGCGGCGGGTGGTTTTCGGTTCTCCAAGCGTCTTCTACGATGGTTCGGTTGCTTGGTCGTTCTCGCCCCCCAGGTCGGGGCGGGTGATCGTGGTCACTGGCTGGTAGATCGTGGCATGATCGCGATATCGCCTTGAACGGGGCTGGCTTTTCGATATCCTGTGGAACCTGAGGGCGGGTTCTTGCGCCCGGAAGCACAGCTTGGGGCCGTAGCTCAGTTGGGAGAGCGCCTGCATGGCATGCAGGAGGTCGTCGGTTCAAGCCCGATCGGCTCCATTGGGCTGAGACATCGCCGCAGTAGGATTTGGGGTTTGTGTTTCGGGGCGAGTTGGGTACAAGCTGCTCCGATCCGGGTGGCAATCGAGTGGTGCGATGATGTTGAGCCGGCGGCGGTTCCTCGGTGCGATGTCGATCCCGGCGGTGGCCGGCGTGAGCGGTGCGTACCTTCATCCGGCACGACTGGGTTGCGCTTTGGCGGCCGTTGCGGACCTTTCTGCGGATTCGAGGTCACCACAGCGAATCGCCGGGGATGAGGACTTCTGGTTCGAGATCAGCCAGGCGTTCACGGTCGATCGAAGCATTGTGAACCTCAACAACGGCGGGGTGAGCCCGTCGCCGGCCATTGTGCAGGCGGCGATGAAACGCCATCTGGACTACTCCAACACCGCGCCGCCATACACCATGTGGCGAGTGCTTGAACCGCAGCGCGAGGCGGTGCGCGAACGACTCGCGCGCGAGTTCGGCGGTGATCCCGAGGAAATCGCACTGACGCGCAACGCCTCGGAAGGATTGCAAATCTGCCAGTTCGGGTTCGACCTCAAGCCGGGCGATGAAGTGCTGACAACGACGCAGGATTATCCGCGCATGCTCGACACGTTCAAGCAGCGTCAACGCCGCGAGGGCATTGTGCTTCGGCAGTTCTCGATTCCCGTCCCGGCCGAAGACCCCGACGAGGTCGTCTCGCTGTTTGCGCGGCACATCACGCCGCGAACCAGGCTGATCCTGATGTGTGACATGATCAACCTGACCGGGCAGATTCTGCCGGTGCAGCGGGTGGTGGCTATGGCCCGGGCGAAGGGGATACCGGTGATTGTGGATGGCGCCCACGGGTTCGCCCATTACGCCTTCAAAATATCCGATCTCGATTGCGACTATTACGCGACGAGTCTGCACAAATGGCTCTTCGCGCCGCACGGCACCGGTCTGCTCTACGTGCGGCGCAGCAAGATTAGGAATCTCTGGCCGCTGATGGCTGCTCCGGAGGCGGGGGACGATGATATCCGCAAGTTCGAGGAGATCGGCACGCATCCGGCTGCAAACTATCTGGCCATCGCCGAGGCGCTGACTTTTCATCAAGGCATCGGGCCGAAGCGCAAGGAAGCTCGCATGGTCTTCCTGCGCGACTACTGGGCGAACCGCCTGTTAGGCCATGACCGGGTCCGGCTACATACGAGCCTCAAGCCGGGGTTCGCTTGCGGAATCGCCACGGTCCAGATCCAAGGCGTCGATTCGGCAAAGCTCAACGCGTGGCTGTGGGATGAGCACCGGATTCTCACTACGGCGATCATGCACGAAGAGTTTGAGGGCCTGCGCGTTTCACCCAGCGTCTACACCACGCTGAGGGAGCTGGACCGATTCTGCGAAGCGACCGAGCAGGTGATCCGCCATGGCCTGCCGACATAGACGTGCAACGGGAAGCTCGCAAGAGAGGCATCAAGGCATCAAGGCAGCGGCCGAAGCCGGGTCTGACGAGTCCGCCGCGGCGGACGAGGAAGACCCGGGTGATCTTCAACGCAGCTCAGGGCACGACGAGCTTGGCCATGAAATGCAACGACCGGCCAAAGATCCAGTTTCCCGGGGCGGGATAGAGCCCCAGGCGTTTGATCCAGGTATCGACTCGAAGACCGAGTTCGTCGAACGCCTCCAGCCAGCGGTGTCGGGGCCAATAGTTGTAGGGCAGCACAACTTCGTGACGCGCGTTTCCAACCCAATCCATCAAGCGAAGTGTTGTCCCGGCGAGCAGGCCGTTGCGCGTATGATCCTTGAGAATGACGGCCTGACGGGCCACGCGCCGGGCTTCGCGCAGCAGGATCATCGGCTCTTCGGTATGATGCAACACGTCAACGAACATGACAACGTCAAAGCTCTTGTCATCATGTGGAATCTGCGTGCCGTTGAATGGACGGACGGGGATGTGCGTATGATTCCGCACCTTCACGTCGATGCCTTGCAGTTCGAGGCTGGGCTTCTTCTGGGTGGTTAGATGAGCGATGAGCCCGTCGCCGCAGCCGACGTCGAGCACTCGGCTGTTCGGCGGGATGAGCTCGGCAAGGCGGTCGCTGAGAACGCGTACGCGCCGGCCGTAGACCACCTCATGCATCCGCCCCAAAAGAGTCATCGCCGGCCCATTCCCAGGAGGCTCAGAAAGAAGCTCGCAACGATTACCTGGCAACCAAGTATGAGTGCCGCCAAGGCCGGGATGACAAGGCGCATGGTTTGGGTATAGGACAGCTCGCCGAACGCGCGTGAGGCCCAGGTTGCCACCGCATATCCGGACAGGGCAAGGCCGGTCAACACGAGTAAGGCGCCGACGACGAGTCCGGTCTCCAGCGTGACTATCTTGAAGAGTTTGGTCATCCGTGGGTCTTTGGGCATGAGACCGACGGTGATGCCATAGATCTTGCTGAAGACGGCAAAGGTGACCGCTTGAAACCCGACCAACACGGCCGCCGCTGAGTAGAGCAATGTATGGACGTCAAGCGTTACGCCTGAGACGGTTCGAGGCCCGCCCAGCAGCCAAAGCCCGACAATGAGTCCGACCGCCATGAGACCGGCCCCTGGATAGAGGAACAACCATCGGGGACTGTAAAGCAACATGAACCGCAAATGGCGCCAGCCGTCGCGCCATGTGCGAAGGTGAGCCGGCCGGCTTCGGCCATCGGGCGATAGCGTCGTCGGGACCTCCACAATCCTCAGTCGATGGAGCGTGGCCTTGACCACCATTTCACTGGCGAACTCCATGCCGGTCGCGCGCAGATCCAACTGAGTCGCAGCCGACTTGCTGAAGCCGCGCAATCCACAATGGAAATCACTGCATGGGCACTGAAAGAAGAGCCGCCCGATGGCGCTGAGCACCGGGTTGCCGAGATACTTGTGCAGGAACGGCATGGCCCCGGGTTTGATGCCCCCTGCGAACCGATTGCCCATGACGAGGTCATGGCCGTCGCGCAGTTTGTCCAGGAACAATGGGATGTCGAGAAAGTTGTAACTATCGTCCGCGTCCGCCATGATGATGAATCGGCCGCGGGCAGCTCGAATACCGCCCATCAAGGCGTTGCCGTAGCCCTTGCGCTTGACGTGAACGACGCGAGCGCCCAGCTCAGCGGCGATCTGCTGTGACCCGTCGGTGCTGCCGTTATCGGCGATAAGCACCTCGCCGACGATCTCATGCTCGCGCATGGCGCGTTGTGCCTTTTCTATACAGATCGCGATCGTCTCTGCCTCATCCAGACAAGGCATCAAGACGGTCAATTCGAGTTCTGAGCCGGCCGTTGCATCGGTTGCTGTGGCAGGCTGATCGTCACACGAATTGGCCGGCTGATCCAAGGTCATGAGATGACCGCCTTCGTCGCCGGAAACGGAGCCGGTGGCGACGACGGCAATGGTATCGTCGAGATTCGACCGGTCAACGAGACCTTCAGCCTGGTTTGCCGGTGTTGCCTTACGCTGTCGCAGTATCTTCCTCTCTGTACGGGCTGAGTCGATGGAGTGGCCCGTCCTCATAACCGCCTTGTAGGTGTCGGGGGAGCGGATGCCCAGAACGGCCCTCAGCATACGTGGGTCGCTGGTGGCGGGCGCGTAGCTGCCGTTGGTGTCGAGGGTAAGTCTGAGCCTGCCCCTGCGGAGGAGGTCGGTCGTGCCCACGGTGAAGTCTATCTGGTGGAAGTCGTCGGAGGTGATGGCAGAGCCGATGGAGTCACCCGAACCGCCGTCGCGGTGTATCTTCAATTGCAAGGAGGTCGTGCTGTTGAAGTTCTCGTTCTCAAGCCTGATGTAGCGAGCTTGAACGCGGCGGTCGTGTTCGCGGGGATCGCCGTTGCGTTCACGATGATAGCGCTCACGCCGGAAGTGGAGACACGCGCTCCCGTGGTG